>JABWAT010000007.1 GCA_013360915.1 Bacteroidota bacterium | reverse complement strand
CGAGTGGGGACAGGGAATCGGCATCGAGAAAATTTCCAACGCCTCCGACGGTCATTCTTTCAGCATTGTGGCCCGTCCGCTGGATGATACGCTGGAATACTACTTCTCCATCAATCCGTCCGAACTTGATTCGGTGGTGATCGATACGCTGGGTGTCTGGCAACTGGCCGTCCGGGCAGGAGAGGCGTCGGCAGAACTGGCCAGCGATCTGAAGCATGTGGGCCGGGTTTCTCTCTCATCTACCGGGGAAAGCATCACCTTCACCCCCAACACAGCCCGTTACGATTACTGGGTGGTCGATCCGGTCGGCAACAAGTTCCATCTGGGACGGGATGGAGAGTCGGGTCAGACCGAGATCACCTTCAAACATTCAGTTTCCATTTATCCGAATCCGTTCAATCCGGCCACCACGTTCCGGGTAACGCTGGCCGGGCCGGAGACCCTTTCGGTCAGAGTCTTTAACCTGCTGGGACAGGAAGTGGCAGTACTGGCATCGGGGTGGCATGATACCGGTGAGTATGCCTTCCAATTTAACGCATCCACATTGGCAAGTGGGGTATATGTGTATCAGGTGCAGATTGGCCGGGAGGTACAAACCGGGAAACTTCAGTTGCTGAAGTAAAACGCAGCCTTGGAAAACGTAAAAAGTCCGGCCACCAGCCGGACTTTTTCGTTTAAAGGGTGGAAAAACCGGACCCCGAGTGATCCGACTGAAAGGAGGATCGTATCGAGGGGACAAGGGTTTTTTCAGTGACGAGTGACGAGAAAATACCAGTGATTGATGAACAATACAACCCACACAAACAGTGTCATCCCGGACTTGATCCGGGATCTCTGCATTTAAAAAAAGGACGTTAACTACATAATTAAATACTGGATTCCGGCTTCCGCCGGAATGACAGTCTGGGTGGAAATTACAGCTTTATCGTTTGGGCAGGCTTTTCGATGACCTAAATAGAAACCAAATCGTCATCTGTTCCCAGCAAAACCCATCAATAAACCCTCACCCCTTCCCTCTCCGGCGGAGAGGGTGAAAGTCTGAATTCTGGTCCCTGCATTTCGACTTGGTCCCTGAGCGGAGTCGAAGGGCCGCTCAATGACCGGGACCGAAGGGCTGTATTCTGTATTCTGTATTCTGAATTCTGAATTCTGAATTCTGAATTCTGGCTGCTGGCTTTAAATTGACACCTTCCTGACCGACCTTGCGTCCAACCTCTTTTCAGGAAACACATGGATGGGTTGATTCTGGCTGGCTGGGTAGCCGCCATTCTGATTGGAATGACACTGGCACTGATTGGAGCCGGAGGGTCCATTCTCACGGTACCAGTGTTGGTTTACCTCTTCGGTATTCCGCCGGTTCTGGCAACGGCTTATTCTCTTTTCGTGGTTGGTCTGACGGCGCTGGCCGGATCGGTTTCCCTCATCCGTAAAGGAGCCGTGCGCCTGCCCCTGGTGGCCCTCTTCGCTGCCCCATCCCTTCTTGCCGTCTGGCTCACAAGGGCCTGGCTTCTTCCTTCCATTCCGGATCCCATCTGGCAATCCGGGTCGGTTGTCGTTGGCAAGGATTCGTTTATCCTGATTTTATTCGCGGCGCTCATGCTGGCCGCCTCGGTTTCCATGATCCGGAATGGCAATCAGGAACCATCGGGAACACAAAGGATCCGGCACGGATGGATTGCTCTGGAAGGATTGATTGTTGGTGTGTTAACCGGTTTGGTTGGCGCGGGTGGCGGCTTCCTGATCATCCCGGTTCTGGTGCTGGCAGCCGGACTTTCCATGACGGAAGCGGTGGGAACGTCTCTTGTGATCATTGCAATCAAATCGTTGATCGGATTCACCGGCGATCTGGGACATCAGCCCGTGGACTGGATGTTTCTGGCTACTTTTTCCCTGCTTCCACTTGCCGGAATGGCCATCGGACAGCGGCTGGTTCCTTATTTTAACAGCCAGCATCTGAAAAAGGCCTTTGGTTATTTTGTTCTGCTCACCGGATCGGCCATGATTCTGGTTGAACTGATCAGGATCTGAAGTCCGGCCTTTTCCGGAAATCCCGGTATTTGGATGATTGACTTCACTGAGTGATGTTTCCTGCAAGCCGACCGATAAACTGACACTTTTTTGCCCATCCGACATCAGATGTAACAAATAAGGAGCATGTTTTATGGCTGCAGTTCAGCAACTGACTGACGACACCATCGCAGAGGTGATTAACAACAATCCCGATAAACCCATTCTGATCGATTTCTGGGCCGACTGGTGTGGTCCCTGCCGTATTCAGGGTCCGATCATTGATGAAGTGGCCCGGACAACCGGCGATTCGGCCATTGTGGCCAAAGTGAATGTGGATGAAAATCCGGCTATTTCGGGCCATCTTCAGATCCGCAGCATTCCCACATTGATGATAATCAAAAAGAACACAGTGGTTGAATATCTGGTTGGTGTTCAGGATGCCACCACACTCAGAGCCACACTGGCCAGACATACCAGCATGGTTACCCCTTCATGATCTGGATTGCCGGATTGCTGGCAGCCGGCCTGCTGGTTGTTTTTCTGTTGCCGGTCCTTGTGGCCCGGCGGCAGAAAGGAAAAACGATTCCCGGTAATCTGGCCATGCGGTGGAATCTGGGAACCTCCTACACTGGTCTGGTGTACATCTGGGGCCGGAACTGTGCCCATTGCCGCACGATGGCCCCCGTGGTGGATGAAGCCATTTCCGCCGGAAAACCCATCCGGAAGATTCAGGTGGATGAAGACCCATCCGGTCCGCTTTCACTGGGAATCATGAGCGTTCCCACGACCATTCTGGTCGAAAAAGGAACCATCCGGTCCCTTGAAACCGGCGCTAAAAACCGGTCACAACTGGAGCAGTATTTTCAACAATTATCACTTAACTGAATCTGACTGAAACGGAGAAGTTATGCCAATCTATGAATATCACTGCAATCATTGCAGCACCGAAATTGAAGTGTTTCACCGGACGATGTCCTCGGCTGGTGAAGGGGCAACCTGTGATCATTGCGGAAGCACCGACCTGACCCGGAAATTTTCAGTTGCCGGGGTATCAATGGGGCCGGGCGGGTCCGGCTATTCCACCGCTGCCCCCGACAATTCCTGTTCCACTCCCGGCGGAGGATGCTGGGGAGGAAGTTGCGGGTTGTCATGACGCTTGCCATAGGCGGTCTTCTGGGAGCCAGCGCAGGCTGGCTGATTTCTAAATGGGTGAACCGGGCCATGCCGGGCGGTGCCTGCCCGATCTTATGCAAACCGGCCATCAGCATGGTCTACTTCGGATTATTGGGACTTTTCATTGCAGGAAAATAAAAAAATGGGAATTATGTCTTATCTGTTAATCGGCCTGGCTGTACTGGCAGTCTTCTGGATTTACCGCCAGCAGGGATCCGGAAATTCAATTTCTGCCAGGGAAGCTCATGCACTTCAGACCGACACCACTGTCGTATTCCTTGATGTGCGCACCCGGGGGGAATGGGATCAGTTTCATATCAGCAAAGCCATTCACATCCCGCTGGATGAATTGGATCAGCGGAAAAATGAACTGAAAAAGTACGAGGGAAAAAAACTGATCGTGTATTGCCGGTCTGGAAACCGGAGTGCCACAGCCACCCGCCTTCTGACCTCTGCCGGGTTCAATGCGGTCAACATGGCAGGCGGAATTATTGCCTGGCCCCGCTGACCGGATCGCCCTTCATTTAACAAAGCAGGGAATTTTATAGGGAGGGCCTGTGTTTTCCACAGGTCCTTCATTTAATTTTGGCTGATGCACGTGCTTTTTTCCCTGCTGATCCTTTCATTCCAATTTGTACCCCAGGTATTTGACAGCCTGGAACAGGTTGCCCAATCTTCCTACCTGAAGGCTGATTATTCAGCCTCGCTGTCAGCTACCCTTGAAGCACGTGATCTGGCCGACAGCCTTGGTCTTCTTGAAAAAAAACTGACCTATTCCTACCGGATTGCCGATATCTACCGGGCAACCGAAACGTTTGGCGAATCCATCCGGATCATCAATGAGAACCTGCCAGCCACCCGGCAACTGAAAAATAAAAGCCTGCTTGCGCGTTTTCACAACCTGAGAGCTGCTGTTTACTACGAGAAGATGAACAAAAACCATCCGGGTGCCCGTGATTCTATGGAAATGGCTATCCGTGATGCAGAATCGGTTATCCGCACATCGGGATCGGAGTCGGACCGGTCCCGGTTTCTGGTTCTGAAGGGAGCTTTTCTGAATAAAACCGGCCGCTGGGATGGGGCGGTGGCATCTTACGAGGAAGCCATTGACCTGTACCATAAGCTCGGATTTCATACCGACCTTCCCAATATTTTTCTGAATCTGTATGAACCACTTGCTGCCCTTAACAGACACAGGGAAGCTTTGGACTATCTCCTCTCGGGTATTCAGATTGCCGATTCGGCTGGGATCCTGGTCTATCAGAAAGATACGGCATTTAAAATCAGCCTGGCCTATGAAGCACTGGGCGATCTGGCCTCGGCCCTGGCCTGGCAACGAACCTACCATAGCCTGCAGGTGAAGTTTTTCAATCTTCAACTCGATAATCAGCTGAATCAGATTCGGGCTGTCTACGATCTCAAACAGAAAGAAGCCGAAAATCACCTTCTGACCGCCAGACTTGATCAGCAGCGGGTTTATAACTGGTCTGTGGGCATCATCCTGGTCCTGGGTTTTCTGGCAGGAACCATCCTCCTGATCGCCTACCGCGAAAAATCCAGAGCCGAGAAAACGCTCAGACAGCAAAAACGCGAGCTGGAAACAGTCAGCCAGCAGTTTTACGACACCAGTATCCAGCTGACAATTTCAGGCGATGAACTGAAACAGCGGGCCGAACAGCTCCATGCAACCAATCAGGTGAAAGACCGGCTGTTTTCCATCATTGCCCATGATCTGCGGGGGCCCGTGAATTCGCTTCAGGCTGCGCTGCTTTTACTTCAGGAAGAAGATCTCAGTTCAGGAGAACGCCAGGAACTGATGACCGAGCTCAACAACATGGCCCGTGCAACCAGTGACCTTCTGAACAATCTGCTGTATTGGGCCAGCTCGCAAATGAAAGGATTCAGCGTCACGCCCGAGGTCATCGATCTTTCCGGCCTTGTCCAGCAGAATGTTCATCTGGCCCTGCCGGCTGCCCAGCAGAAAGGCATCATCCTGATGGACCAGTTTCCTCCGGGCCTGCTTGCCCGTGCCGATCAGGCCATGGTCAATCTGGTTATCAGAAACCTGATCACCAATGCAATCAAATTCACACCCAATGGCGGATTGGTCATAACCGGAGGATCGGTGTTACCAGGCGAAGTGCGGCTGTACATCCGCGATACAGGCATTGGAATGAAACCGGAAGACATCGACAAAATCCTCACCGGTAAGGTCGTCCAGAGTACCTACGGCACCAAAAACGAAAAAGGGGTGGGATTGGGCCTGATCCTCTGCCGTGAATTCATTTCGGCCAATGGCGGTACTTTTTCCATCGAGTCAGAAGCCGGAAAGGGAACGACCTTTACCATTACCCTTCCCGCTTCAGCGGACCGGCACTAACCGGAACGCCAGTCGCGTCGTACCCGGCGATGCACCCACCACATGTCCTTTTCCTGAGAGCCAGTTATCCAGCCAGTTGTCGTATAAGTCACTGAACGGATTCCCGGACTGACCCAGATTCCCGATAATTGAAAAGGAATCGGGCGTTGACCAGTCGAGCACAAAACGCATGCTTGGAGCAGCATCGGTAAGAAACACACCCCGCTCTTCATCAAAATGACTGAAGGAAGCATTCAGGGAGGACCCATCACCGGACAGCGCAAAAGGCCCCCGGTTCAGTCCGAGAAATACATCCAATCCCGGCACCACCGACAAAGGGTGGTTGATTTCGAGCAACGATACCGAGCCCCAGACAGGCACCGGTCCGCCAGCCAGTACTTTCTTTGCCGCCGTTGCAGACAGGTCGTTCAGTGATTCTGCCTCCGGGGTTCTGCTGTCATCGGTAACAACGGACACCGGCCGTGACAACAACTGATTGATGGCTTCCCTGCCTGCTTTCCATTCATCACCCAGAGAATCCTCCAGCAACTGCCGTTTCAGTTCCACCCACCACTGGTTAAACAGAGTCGCCTCCTGTGAATCACGTCCGGCCGTTCCGTTCCACTGATCTATCCGGTCTGCCCAAACCGGCTCTCCTGCCTGTCGGAGTCCTTCTGAAAGCAACGATTTCCACTGAACCGCCCGTGAGGAGACGGAGTCGGATTGAAACCGGTGAAAATCGCCGGAAGTAAAGACGGTATCCTGCGCCAGCAATTGGCTGATCCTCAAATACCGGTACGGATCGTAATACCCGGGCAGATCGTGCGGGTAACCCGGTCCGACAATCCGGTTGTTGCACGACGCCAGCCAACCGGTTTCTGGATCCAGCTGATGAGGTGTGGCCTCCGGATTCAGGTATCCTTTCCAACGATGATCCCGATTGGCGCCATCAAGCAAAGTGAAGGCCAGAACAGATTTTTCCCGAACCGGAACCGGTGTGCCCAACTGATAGCCAATGTGTCCTGCACTGTCGGAATAGATCCAGTTCACATCCAGAGCCCCAAATCCGGTGACGGCTTTCCGGAAGGAGGAAAAATCAGTGACATCCGGCAAAGAAAGCGCATGTTTCATCATCTGTGCAGGAGAAAAATCAAAACCGGCCCACCGGATGGCAATCAATCCCAGCGAATCCTGCGACAACACCGGTCCCACAGGCGTGGATCTGACTGTAAAAAGCCGGGGATGGTCCTCTCCATTTACCAGAACCGAATCGGTCCTGAGTATCAGGGGTTCCGCCCCATCAGGGCCGAGAATGGAAAGCGAATCACCGGATGGTTGTCTGAAACGGTAATAATCGAGAATATCAAGACTGGCGACCGTGAAACTCCACGCTGCCACCTTGCTTTTCCCCATGGCAATCAGCGGCAGACCAGGTGCAGTCACTCCGGTGACCGACAGGCCATCCCGTGTGTCCATCCGGACCAGATACCAGAATCCGGGAACCGACGCTACCGGTAAATGCGGATCAGAGGCATGCATCGCGGCACCCGATGCCGATTTAACCGGACTGGTTACCCAGGAATTCGAGGCCCTGGTCATGGGGCCCGGCAGAACACCGGCCAGTCCCGGCAGGGTTTGGATCATACCAAGGGTGGTTTTCTCCCACGGGAGTGGTTGAGTCAGGGACGGAATGATATCCGGCCCCAGGATTTCAACCAGTTTCTGCCAGGTAGGATCATCATCCATGAGACTGTGAGAGAACCAGGTCTGATACACCAGAATGGACAGACAGTCAACCGGTTTCCAGTGGTCCGGGCGGGTCATCAGGACCATAAATTCCGGGGAATGGAACTTCCGCTCGCCAATCCACTGGTTAATCCCGGCCACATAGGCCTCGAGCAGCCGGCTGGTTTCAGGATCAAGAGACTTCAGGTCCTGAGCGGCCATATGATAAAAACCCAGGGTTCGCTGGCGTTCATCCAATCCGGCCGCCTGTTCTCCAAACCACTCCGACAGCCGTCCGGCAACCAGCCTTCTGACCAATTCCATCTGGAACATCCGGTGATGAGCATGAAGGTAACCGAGTGCGGTGAAAGCATCAGCACGGGTATCCGCAGTTATAAAGGGAATTCCTTCGTCATCCAGACGGATGGTAACCTCACCCGAAAGTCCGGCCACCTGGCCTTCTGCCGGTGGGTCAGAGGCGGTCTGCCACATGATCAGGTACAGGCTTCCGCCTGCCAGAATCACAACCAACAGAATCACACCGAGACTCCGCCAGACCCATTTCATACTACCTCCCTTTTTCTGTAAATATCGGAAGTATCGGCCCTGGTTGTTTGTTGTCTGCATATCCACCGACCCGGAAGTTGGTTCCCGTTTTTTTGCATTTTATTTTTGCCGGTTATTTTCGGTAAACCAATCCGGCGGAGGAACCCACCATGTCATCAAACAGAAAAAAAGAATTACTCAGGGAAAAAGTTCAGCACATCGATGTAACGACCACCGATATGTCTTCAATGGTCGATCAGATGGCTCATATGGCTTTTCAGGCCCGCAATCTGGCCAACGCGGCCCATATCACCAAAAAGATGGTGGATGAAAAAGAATGTGCCATTATTTTGACACTAGCCGGCTCGCTGGTGTCTGCTGGTCTCAGGAAAGTCATTGTCGATCTGATGGAACGCAACATGATCGATGCAATCGTATCAACCGGGGCCAACATTGTGGATCAGGACTTTTTCGAAGCCCTCGGCTTTTCACACTATAAAGGCACCCAGTTTCTGAACAATGATAACGAGCTGCGTGAACTCATGATCGATCGTATCTATGACACGTTCATCGATGAGGAAGACCTGCGGTATTGTGACGATACCATGGAAAAAATTGCCAACAGCGTCGAACCAGGGGTGTATTCCAGCCGCCAGTTCATTGTGGAAATGGGAAAATACCTGGTACAGAACCAACTGGGAACCGGATCCATTGTCCGGACAGCCTATGAAAAGGGGATTCCGATTTTCGTTCCGGCCTTTTCTGACTGCTCGGCTGGTTTCGGACTGGTTTCCCATCAATGGAAACATCCGCACCATCAGGTTACAATCGATTCCGTCCGCGATTTCCGTGAACTGACCGTCATTAAGCTGATCAATCCGGCTACCGGTATTTTCATGATGGGTGGCGGGGTTCCTAAAAATTTCGTTCAGGATATTGTGGTGTGCGCCGAAGTCCTTGGGTTCGAAGCTGACATGCACAAATATGCCGTTCAGCTCACCGTGGCTGATGAACGTGACGGAGCCCTGTCGGGATCAACTCTGAAAGAAGCCTGCTCATGGGGCAAGGTTGATATTGCTGACGAACAGATGGTCTTTGGCGAACTGACCACCACACTGCCGCTGATTGCCAATTACATGGTTTTCCGTGGCAACTGGAAAAACCGGAAGGAAAACCGGTTTAACGATAAGATCGACAGTTATGTCATTCCGGTTACCGAAAATCAGGAAGCCTGAGTTTCCTGTCATTCAACACCTTACCCCGTCAGGACCACACCAATCCATCCTGACGGGGGATTTTTCTTCAACCCTGACCAAGCCATGAAAAACCTTCCTGCAATCAACCTCACTCTGATACTCGGTTTGTTCCTGATTTCCGGCTGCCAGCAACATCCTCAGGTGAGTTATTCCCGCGTCAGTCTTAAACCGGTGGCCGAACTCAACGATCCGATGATCGAAGAACAATCCGGATTGATTCCCGGGAACCGGTCGGGCTTATTCTGGGTCCAGAATGATTCGGGTGATTCGGCCCGGATATTTCCCCTCGAGATTACCGGATCGGTCGCCCGTCGCTGGCCGGGTTCTCCGGCCGATGGCCTGTTCATTCCCGGCGCACGCAATGTCGATTGGGAAGATCTGGCAGCCGGGCCAGATTCCACCATCTGGATTTCAGATACGGGAAACAACTGGAATCAGCGACGCGATCTTACCCTGTACCACATTTCCGCACCCGATCCGGCAGGGGCCACCCCACTCCGGTTACTGAATCGCATTCATGTTTTTTATCCCGATCAGACCGACTTTCCGCCAGCGAAAAACAATTTTGATTCGGAAGCCCTGATTCAAACGGATGGGCAGCTGTATCTGCTCACCAAACACCGGGCTGATACCAACACCCGTCTGTATAAAGTCGGAGCCGGAAAGACAGACGAGCCGGTTGCTCTTGAATTTCTCGATGAATACCCGATCGGCGACCGTGTAACAGCGGCCGACATCAGCAAAGACGGAAAACGGCTTGCAGTTCTCACCTATTCGGCCGTGTGGGTATTCGAACGAACAACCGGATCCACTTCATGGCTCAGCGGACAAGCCTACCGGTTGGGCATATTTGCAGGTCAGTGTGAAGGATTGTGTTTCACCGATGCACAGACACTGACTATCTCGAACGAAGAAGGACAGTTTTTCCGGGTGGATACCAGCAATCTCATCAGGGTCACCCCCTGAGTCCTGAATGGATATCCTTTTCCTGCCCGCCAACGAGATACTGATTCTCCTCTGTGTGGTCTCGTTTGTGGCAGGCTACGTTGATGCCATGGCAGGCGGATCGGGCTTGTTGACGCTTCCCGCCCTCCTGCTGGCCGGTTTGCCGGCACCCTACGCTCTTGGCACCAACAAGCTTCAGTCCAGTTTCGGCAGCATGACGGCTTCCATCGTTTATTCGCGCCATGGTCTGGTTTACCCTCAGATAAAAGGCTGGATGTTCCCCGTTGCCTTTGTGGCCTCCTTCACGGGCTGTTTCGTGGTGCTTCACATCGACCCGGTCGATATGACCACCCTGATTGCCCTCGTGCTGGTGGTGATTGGCGGCTACTTTCTGTTTCACAAGGATAAGGAAGAATACACCGGCACGCTGGTATTCAGCCGGTCAGCCATGGTGCTTTCCGCCCTGATCATCGGATTTTATGACGGATTTCTGGGTCCTGGAACCGGGTCCTTTCTCATTTTCGTCATGCTGCATTTTTTTAAAATGGACTACCTGCACGCAGCAGCCAACGGAAAGTTTGTCAACTGGGGATCGAACCTGGGCGCCCTCTCGGGATTTTTTCTGGCCGGTAAAGTGCTGGTTCTGCTTGGACTCTGCATGGGGCTTTTCATGTTTCTGGGTTCAAAAATGGGAACCGGAACCGCCATCCGCACCGGCGGAAAGCTCATCCGGCCCCTCGTGGTCATTGTCTCGCTGGCCCTCGTCATCCGCCTTCTGATGCAGAATTGATTGCGGGCCGCCACCTGCCTTATCTTTACCAACCATTTTTCCAAACAGAAAGCAGGTCTCTCTTGAGTCAATTGCAGATCGCCGGCGTTTACCGGCTGGTCATCCGGTCAGACAAGGATATTCTGGAAAGTCTACTGGCCTGGGCCAACGAAAACCAGGTTACCGCCGCCCGGTTCAAAGGGTCGGGCATGCTCAAATCGGCCACCATGGGTTTCTTCCATCAGGTCGAAAAGGAACTGACAACGCTCCGGGTGAATAAACCAGTGGAACTGATTAACCTGACAGGCGACATTTCAGAAAAAAGCGGACTGACCGAAGTCACCGGAAAAATCACCATCGCCGACCCGGAGCACAAGGTCATGGGTGGCGGTCTGGTAAAGGGCAACAAGGCCTTTTCGGTGGAAGTGTTTATAGATGTGTTTGAAAATGGCAGTCTGAAACGGGTGTTTGAATCACAAACCGGCCTCAGCACCTGGGCCGAATAACCGGGAACCCTCTCATGGAACTCAGTCCGGATCTCAGATCCATCCAGCAAGCTCGCGATTTTCTTCAGGCGGCTGCAACGGCACAGGCAGAATTAAAGGAATTTTCTCAGGAGCAGATCGACCGGATTGTCAAAGCCATGGCCGAAGCTGGTGAGCGTGAATCGGAACGGCTCGCCCGTTTAGCCGTGGACAATACCGGCATGGGCCGGTACGAGGATAAAATCCTTAAAAACAAGTTCGGCTCACGGGTGATTTATGACTACATCCGTGACATGAAAACCGTCGGGGTCATTCACAAATCTCCCGATGGATCACTGTGGGAAATTGCCGAACCCATGGGCGTGATCGCAGCCCTGATTCCCACCACCAATCCGACATCCACAGCCATGTATAAAGCCATTATTGCCGTTAAATCGCGCAACAGTATTGTGATGTCGCCTCATCCAAGAGCCATTCAGTGCACCGCAGAGGCTGCCCGGGTCGTCCGGGAGGCCGCCGAGAAAGCCGGCGCCCCCAAAGGCCTGATCCATTGCATGACCGAGGTATCCATTGATGGAACCGACGAACTCATGAAACACAAGCTCACCAGTGTCATTCTGGCAACCGGCTCGAGTGCCATGGTCCGGGCTGCCCAATCCACCGGAAAACCGGCTTATGGGGTTGGGTCAGGTAACGTGCCTGCTTATGTGGACCGTACCGCCGATGTGGATAAAGCTGTGCGCGATATTGTGTCCTCCTGCTGTTTCGATAACGGAACGCTGTGCAGCACCGAACGTTCTATTATTGTGGATGAACCGGTGAAAGCCAAAGTGCTCGAATCCCTTACCCGCTACAAAGCCGCCTTTTTATCTGCAGAGGATACCAAAAAACTGGAGCGCCTTGCCGTTCCCGGTGGCAAACTCAATGCCGATATCGTGGGTCAGCCGGCCACCCGGATTGCACAACTGGCCGGAATTACCGTTCCGGCCGACACCCGCGTGCTGGTAGCCGAAATTCAATCGGTGGGGAAACAGGATCCGCTTTCCATGGAAACATTGTCACCCATCCTGAGTCTGTTCACGGTAAATGGATGGCAGGAAGGATGCAAACGTTGCATCGAGATTCTTCAGTTTGGCGGAATTGGTCACACCATGTCGCTTCATGCAAGCGATGAGAAAGTCATCACCGAATTTGCCCTGAAGAAACCCGCCATGCGGATTGTGGTGAATTCCGTTTCTTCCCTGGGTGCCGTGGGATATACCACCAACCTTGCTCCTGCCCTGACGCTGGGTTGCGGAACCTGGGGCGGAAGCATCACCGCCGATAACATCACTCCGATTCATTTACTGAACATCAAACGGGTGGCTTTTGAAACCCGTCCTTTTCATGCCGACTGGCTTGGAAAAGCACCGGCTGAACAACCAGCGAAAACCGGCAAAAAGGAACCGGTGGTAAAACCCTATATTCCAAAAACGTATTCAGAGAAACCTGCGGGCACTTCCTGGATCGATACCATCGAGGAACGGTTGCGCCAGAAGGCGGGCAATCCGTCGGTCAGACCAACACCTGACCCTGCTCCGGCAGTCAGACCAGTCCCTGCCGAACCTGCCACCAGGCTTGTAAAAGAGCCAACTCAGACGGGATCTTCTCTGACCCCGGATGCCATCGATCAGCTGATCAAAAAATATTCGAAATCCTGACCAGACCGAATGACCATTAACCACCATCAAACCATCGGGGATCTATGAAAGCCATTATACCGGTTGCCGGCATGGGCAGCCGCCTGAGACCACACACCTACACCCTTCCCAAAGTCATGCTCAGCGTGGCCGGGAAACCCATCATCGGCCATATTTTCGACAAACTGATCGATGATGGCATTACCGAAGCAACGGTGATCATCGGTTACATGGGTGATGTGATCGAAAATTATCTGCGTAAGAACTACAAAATCCCCATCGATTTCGTCGAACAGCCCGAGCTTCTTGGTCTTGGTCATTCCATCTGGGTGGCTCAGCGTACGTTTTCCGACACAGAACCGATTTTTATCATTCTGGGAGACACCATTTTTGATGTCGATCTTAAGAAGGTATTCAGTGAGAAAATGTCATCGCTCGGCGTGAAATACGTCGAGGATCCCCGCCGGTTTGGTGTGGCCGAGGTTGAAAACGGGCTCATCAGAAAACTGATCGAGAAACCGGAACATCCCACTTCTCATCTGGCCATGGTCGGATTGTACTATATCACCAATCCCTCCCACCTGAAGGAAAGTCTGAATTACCTCATTGACAACAACATCCGCACGAAAAATGAATATCAGCTCACCGATGCCCTTCAGCGGATGATCGAAAAAGGCGAGAAATTCACGACCTTCAACGTGGAAGGCTGGTACGATTGCGGAAAGCCAGAAACCCTGCTGCACACCAATCAGGTTTTGCTGGCTATGAAAGCACAGCAGGTCTCGATGCCCGGGGTGGTGATCAATTCGCCGGTCTTTATTCATCCATCCGCAAAAATTTCCAATTCGGTGGTGGGCCCCAACGCCTCCATTGGGGAAAATGCCATCATTAAAAATTCCATTGTTCGCAATTCCATTATCGGTTCCGAAGCGAAGGTAGATGCCTCGATGCTCGAGGAATCCATCGTTGGTAATGGTGCACACATCGCAGGCCGATTCCGCCGGGTCAATGTGGGCGATATGACCGAACTCGATTTCAAATAAACAAACATCTAAATCACGGAGATCATTGATTCATGTCTTTCCTGTTTACATCCGAATCTGTTTCGGAAGGCCATCCCGATAAAGTTGCGGACCAGATTTCTGACGCAATCCTGGATGAAATGCTCAAAGGCGACCCGACTTCACGGGTTGCAGTCGAAACCCTCGTAACCACCGGTCTGGTGGTCATCGCCGGTGAAGTCACCACCAAAACTTATGTGGATTTTCAGGATGTCGTCCGGAAAACCATTAAACGCATTGGTTATACCCAGGCCGAATACAAATTCGAAGCCGATTCCTGCGGGATTCTGAATGCCATCCATCAGCAGTCACCCGACATTGCCATGGGTGTCGATACCGGCGGTGCCGGTGATCAGGGAATGATGTTCGGTTATGCCAGCAATGAAACCGATGTGCTCATGCCAGCCCCGATTTTCTATGCCCATAAACTGGTTGAACGTCTGGCCCACATCCGCAAAAATGAAGCGGTGATGAATTACCTGCGTCCCGATTCAAAATCACAGGTGACGGTGGAATATGCCGAACGCGGCAAGATCAAGCGGATTCACACCGTGGTGGTTTCGACCCAGCATGATGGGGATGTTTCTCAGAAGCAGATCCGTGAAGATGTGATCGAAAACGTGGTGAAAAAGGTATTCCCGGCCGACCTGCTCGATGAAAAAACCATTTATCACGTCAATCCGACCGGCCGTTTCGAAATCGGGGGTCCGCATGGTGATTCTGGTCTGACCGGCCGTAAGATCATTGTGGATACCTACGGCGGACGTGCAGCCCATGGCGGCGGTGCTTTCTCTGGTAAGGATCCTTCCAAGGTGGATCGCAGTGCAGCGTATGCAGCCCGTCAGATTGCTAAAACCGTTGTGGCAGCTGGTCTGGCTGCGGAATGCCAGGTTCAGGTGGCCTACGCCATCGGTGTGGCTCAGCCGGTATCCATCCTTGTGGAAACTTTCGGAACCGGGGTGATTCCTGATTCAAAAATCGCGGCAGCAGTCAACGAGGTGTTCGACATGACTCCCCGGGGAATCATCACCCGCCTCGATCTTCTCAAGCCACGGTATCTGAAAACGGCCTCCTATGGTCACTTCGGCCGGACGGATGACTCGTTCACCTGGGAAAAGACCAATCTGGCCGACGACCTTAAAAAGGCCATCAAGTAGGAATTTTCTGCGGGCAACAATCCGTTAGGACGAGTGACGAGTGGTATTTAGAAAAACCCGGACATTGAGGCTCTTGAAATGCCCGGGTTTTTCCAGTTAAGAGTTAAGGGTTAAAAGTTAAAAGAAAAACAAGAGAACAGTGATCGAAAAAACCCATCTCCCGACACCCGGACCCTGCATTTCGACTTGGTCCCTGAGCGGAGTCGAGGGGTCGCTCAATGACTGGGACCGAAGGGCCTGACTCCTGCTACCTTTTCGATTTACAAAAAACACATAGGAAACAAGAATGATTACGACTGAAGTTAAAAAACTGCCTTATAAAGTCGCCGACATGAGTCTCGCCGACTGGGGCCGGAAGGAAATCCGGCTGGCAGAAGCCGAAATGCCCGGACTGATGGCACTTCGGAAAAAATACGGGCAGCAAAAGCCATTAAAAGGTGCCCGCATTGCAGGCTGTCTGCACATGACCATTCAGACCGCCGTTCTGATTGAAACGCTGAAGGAATTGGGTGCCGATGTGACCTGGTCTTCCTGCAATATTTTTTCCACACAGGACCACGCTGCCGCTGCCATCGCTGCTGCCGGTATTCCCGTTTATGCCTGGAAAGGGATGAATGCAGAAGAATTCGACTGGTGCATCGAACAAACGCTGTTCTTCCCTGACGGACAGCCTCTGAACATGATTCTGGATGATGGCGGAGATCTTACCAACATGGTCTTCGATAAGTATCCCGAACTGATCGCCGGTATCAAAGGTCTTTCAGAAGAAACCACCACCGGTGTTCATCGTTTGTATGAGCGCATGAAAAATGGTACCCTCCCCATGCCGGCCATCAACGTGAACGACTCGGTGACCAAATCGAAGTTTGACAACAAGTACGGTTGCCGTGAATCACTCGTCGATGCCATCCGCCGGGCCACCGATCTGATGCTGGCAGGAAAAGTAGCCGTGGTTGCCGGATTCGGTGACGTGGGTAAGGGTTCTGCCGATTCGCTCAGCAGTGCCGGTGTACGTGTGATTGTCACCGAAATCGATCCGATCTGTGCGCTTCAGGCCGCCATGGAAGGCTATGAAGTGAAGACCATGGATAAGGCCGTGGTCGAAGCAGACATCATCGTAACTGCAACCGGAAACAAGGACATTGTAAAACCTGAACACTTCAGGAAAATGAAGGATAAGGCTGTTGTTTGCAACATCGGACATTTTGATATTGAAATAGACATGGCCTGGTTGAATGAAAAATCCGGAGCGGAAAAAATTACCGTAAAACCGCAGGTGGATCTGTACCGGTTTAAGGACGGACGCGAAATCATTGTCCTGGCCGAAGGTCGACTGGTGAATCTCGGCTGTGCAACCGGCCACCCATCCTTCGTGATGAGCAACTCCTTCACCAACCAGACCCTGGCTCAGCTCGAACTCTGGAATCATTCAGACCGGTACGAGAACAAGGTGTACACCCTTCCCAAGCATCTCGATGAAATGGTGGCCCGTCTTCACCTCGAAAAACTCGGCGTGGAACTCGAAACCCTCTCGAAAGATCAGGCCGATTACATCGGTGTGCCGGTTGAAGGTCCCTTCAAACCGGATTATTACCGGTATTAAGGATCTCTCCTCATCTGCCGGATGGTTTTCCGGCCATTTGGTTACAAACGCCCCTCACCGAGGGGCGTTTGTGTTTTCAGGCCAACCCTTCCCGGATGTCTGCCTGTCTCATACCAACCACCAACCGATCTGGTAAATGGGAATCCGGCAATCGCCATACATGCAATTCTGAAACCCGGGTTTCTCTGAGAATGATTTAAGTCTGGTTGGCTTCCTGAACAGGCGATCGGCGGGTATTATTCAAATCCGAAAAAAACCGGAAAACCCAGCCCAACGATGAGCATCCAGAGAAAATAGACCACCAGATACCAGCTTTGCATCGAAAGCGAAGCAGTAGCGGACCCTTTGCCTCTGATTTGTCTGGTGAAGTAAACCAGAAGAATGACCAGGTTCCCGACCAGAAGGATATTGGCACCCAGAGCGGTAAGTTTATTTGGCGACAAACCAAATTCAGAAATCCGGCTGACCATGGCACCCATGGCAATGGTGTTGATGACCATCGCAACAGCAACCAGGGACAGATTGACCCAATTGTCAAACCGGTTGGGAGTCAGATCAGATTGGGTACTCACCGAATAAACCGTCACCAAAATGACGCCCAGCAGCATGGCATCCATGGTAATCAGAACCTCCCGGTCGATGAGCAGGTCAGACATGTTCGGAATCACCAGCAGCGCAAAGACGGTCAGGACCACCAGTAAAACCGGCGCAACAATACGAGCCAGGACAGGAGCAAAGTTTTCCACCAGAGAGCGCTTGCGTTCGACCAGCAGGACACCTGTGAACAAAGTCCCCGTCAGAATCAGGGGAAACACCCAGGATTCGAACCACTTTTCGAGGTGATCGAAAAACAGGTTGAACAGACCAATGGTAAAGGCAGTCAGTACCACCGTGCAAAGTCCCACTAAAACCGAATATACCAGTGTTTCCCCGCTGAACCGGATAAAATCAAGCCGGCTTTCCACACTCATGCGCAGCGAATCGGATCGGAAAAACGCCAGTAACATCCAGACAGCAACCGGAATGTGAATCAGGGTCAGAATCAGGGTTTGGCCATTCTGTTTGAATGGATAGGTATTGACGATCAGGGGAAGCAACATGAACAGAAGCACCATCCACCAACCGGGAACCGATGATTGCTTTCTGATTTGATTCCGACCTAAATAGAACAATGCAATGAAAGGCACCACCATCATCGACACATTCAGAGGATACAGCAACCGGGGATCGTTCATCCCCTCGCCAATGAAGGATGGCAACAAGGAGGCCAATGCAATCAGGAGGTACATGGCCGCAGTCAGGTAATTTTCCCGTTTGATGATATCCTGATCAGGTGGGGTATCTGGTTTACCCAGATTTTTCCAGATTTTTGTTGCGAACGAATCGGACCACTCCGAAATCAGTTCGTTTTCGCTTCCTAAACGCCTGACCGCAATCAAAAAGGCTTCATCTTCTCTCAACCCTGATGCTTTCAAATGGTCGATCGAATCCATCAGGTGACTTTCCAGTTCTTCCATATCCTCCGGGGAGAGGTTGCTTCTGTCGGCAATCCGGCTAAGCCACAATTGGATTTCATCATTGAGTTTCATATCCCTGACTCCTTTGGCCATGTCTGTTCCAAAATTCCATGAACCTGCAACCACTGGTACCGCTGATCGAGCAGTGCCTGCCGGCCGGCTGGTTCGATGCGGTAGTATTTTCTTTTCCGCTTTCCTGCCACCGGTTGCCACCACGAACTGATCCAGCCAGCTTCCTCAAGTTTATGCAGAATGGGATACAACATTCCCTCTGACCACATCCATCGACCTCCGGATAGTTCTTCCACCGTGCGGATGATTTCATAACCGTATGAATCTCCCCTTGTGAGAATGGAGAGAACCAGCGGAATTGAAGAAGCAGCAACTAAATCTTTTGATGGGTTCATTTTATTACCTAGCAGTGGTAAGTATAGAAGTATTAGGTATTAATGTCAAGAAGAGCGCCATCTGGTTACCTGACAAGTGGAGTTCTACGCAAAAAAAAGGGGCTGTCCGTTACCAGACAACCCCTTAACAAAGAAAGTTAAAGCCGTTATTTCACAACGGTCATTTTTCGGGTCAGGGTCTGACCGTTAAACCGAAGCTGATAGAAATACACACCCGAAGGAAGCGAGGCCGCATTGAATCCGGCATTGTGAGTGCCTGCCGGCATCGTTTCGCTGATCAGTGTGGCCAGTGTTCGACCCAGAATGTCGGATACGGTTAATTGAACCTGTCCTGTAACCGGAAGGGTAAACCGAATGAGTGTTTCGGGATTAAACGGATTCGGGTAATTCTGATCCAATGTGAGTCGGGATGGTTGTTGTCCCTCACCTTCCACCGAGGTGAACACTCCCAGCTCCACATCATCAATCAACCAGCCGAAATCGGTATCTGCAGAATTGTAATCGGCACGGAACCGGACCAGAACGGTGTCATTGGCCCAGGAACGGAGATCGAGGGTCTGTTTTTTCCACACGTTTTGTCCAGATGCCCATTCTGTGTAGGAATCCGAAGTCAGGGTTAACTGGGTTTTCCAGGTTTTCCCCCAATCATCGGACAATTCTACCACTCCGCTGCCACGCGAGCCGGTGATGCGGCAAATTGTCTGGAAGGAAACCGAGTTTCCGCTGCTGAGGCGAAGGTAAGGCAGATACGCCGAGCTGTTCACCGTTCCGTTCAGATTGGTAATGCCGAGACTGGATTCTCCGGACAGAGCTGTGGACGAATATCCCCATCCTCCAGCCGGAATGACCTTCTTCGAAGATCCATCCATGTTTTCACTGTAAGTGGCAAGGGTGCTTCCCAGCCGGACCACCAGTGAGGCACCACTGGCATAGGCTTCGGATCCCTCTCCCAGTATCCGGATGTCATACCGGTAATTCCGTGCCGTTTTTCCGGGAGGAATATCGATCACCTGAATGGTTTTACCGGTATCGGTGGATGAAAGGGTTCCTTCAACCGTTATGCCGCCTGGTGATCGCACGACCTGATATCCCCGCAGGTTATGAAGCGGGGTTCCATCATCATGTTTCGTCGGAATGGCAAACTCAAGGGCAACTGCCGATGAATTGTTCAGATTGCTGAGCGTTTCAACTCCTGACGGGACCAAAGAGCCCCCTGCCACACGGACTTTGGAAATGACGATACCAGTATCACCCGATTCATGAAGTGAGTAAAAGCGATAGGTATAGGATGTACCGGTTATCAGACCTTCATCGGTGAGGGTGGTTAATTGTGCAGGTCCTGCAGAGGCATTTTCATAAATTTTTGTACCATTCCGCTCGACGATCATGCTCCAGTCGCTCAGCTCCTTTCCATTGTACAACGAAGAGGGAGTGATAAAGCTGACGACCGCAGAGGTAGGAGTGGTATAGTCAGAATAGACACTTGCTTCGGTTACCGGATTGGCAACAAAACCAAATTCCACATCCCAGCCAATCACAGCGAGCATCCTTTTATCTGCAACCGAGATAAACAGCTTCTCGCCAGCACCAACAGTCGGGTCCATGATTCCGATTTTCCGTTCTGAAGCAGGTACGGCTCCGCGCAGGTCATCATCCATCCAGTGAGAAGCCTGACGGCCATCGCCACCGGTGCCGTTTCCGTTCGAGGTGGAAAGTGCATATTCGGCCAGACCTTCCCAGAACACATGGTCACCACCAACGGTGGAGGGACCAGCGGTGGTTACGCGGGGTTGTGCATTGAAATCTTCATAGTTTTTTACTGCACCCGGACGGAAACGGAAGATATCCCAAATCGCAATCCATGCAGCGGAGCCCCATCCGACCGAAGAGACGAAACCAAGCGCATGCCCGATTTCGTGAATGGCCACGCCCTGAAAGTCGGTTTTCCCGGCTGTGATTCCATCACTCGGATTCAGGTCGAAGGTAAAGGCACTGTTAAAGCCGATGTTGGGGGTCTGACCGTAAGTGATGTTCGGTGAGGTCTGAAGACTGTAAAAACCCAACGCCTGCAGATTGGGACGGGTACCATAAATTTCCTCAACAGTACCGGTTTCCGCTTCGATGGGATTGGGAATCGAAAAATACAAGTCTGCAAATCCCGGATTCCGGGAATAGAGACTGTCGGCGAACTGAATGGATGATACTGCGGATCCACCGCCATTGATTCCAGACGTAGCCAATGAAATGGCTGAAGAAGTAGAACCAATTACCAAAGAACTGGACCAGGCCGAACCAAACCGGGTGGGTCCGTAATCCACGTCAATGACCACCACTGCCGGAGTCAGGATGATGGCTTCGAGTGCTTCGGCTGCATTGACAAACGCCGTTTTAGCATCAGGGAACTGATCAAGTTGTGCCGTAGCTCTCAGGATGATATCCAATCCGCCACTTTTAGAACCAAAGGATTCCTCGACAAACCGCAACTGGCTGGTTACCGCTTCATCGGCCTGAATTTTCATAAACGACTCATGACGGTGGTTTTCCTGGCAGATCAGATTGCCGTTTCCGTCATGGACCCAGGTGTGTTCCACAACCATCCGGCCGGCCGGCTGTGCCCATACCGTAACCGGAATGACCAGCACCATAGCGACTAAAAGTTTTTTCATGCGTATCCTCTTGTCTTTTAAGATTTTAAATATAACAGAAAAAATACCGAAAATAATTCCGGGTGCACCCCTGAGGCCCCTTCAGGCCAGTCAGGACCCCGGCTGACCTGATGACATCCGGAATTCCTTTGATGCAGTTGGGAAAATTGCGTATTTTCCAAGCAATTATGAGTGAACCCAAGACGCAGACAAAATATAAATGGACCTTTCTTAATCACATCGACGACCAACAACTGAAAAGACTCTCGGAGGAATTACGGACCGAGAGTGGCCCTTTTCCGGAATCCCTTGCAAGGATTCTGATGAACAGGGGAATCAGTTCTTATGATGCCGCACGTGATTTTTTCAGACCGTCGAGAGAAAAGCTCCACGATCCCTTCCTGATGAAAGACATGGACCGGGCGGTGAACCGCCTGGAATCAGCCATCCGTCAGCATGAGAAAATCATGGTGTATGGCGATTACGATGTCGATGGAACCACCGGAACGGCTCTGCTTTTTTCGTTTCTGCGCGAGATCGGAGCCGATGTTTCCTACTACATCAATGACCGGATCCGGGAAGGTTATGGCATTGCACTTTCCGGAATCGACCATGCCCATTCTGAAGGCGTTAAAGTCATCATTTCGGTCGATTGCGGAATCACAGCGGTTAAACAGGCGCTGTACTGCCGCGAACGGGGCATTGATCTGATCATTTGTGATCATCACACGGTCGGCGAACACCTTCCCGAGGCATTGGCCATCCTGAATCCGAAACGGCCGGATTGTTCCTATCCGTTCAAAGAACTCTGCGGCTGCGGGGTCGGCTTCAAGCTGACTCAGGGACTGACCCGTCAGATGGGTATTGATCCGTCCATTTCTGAATCGTTTCTCGATTTCGTCGGAGTGGCGGTCGCCGCTGACATCGTCCCCCTGATCGGCGAGAACCGGATTCTGACCCGGATGGGGCTGACCATTATTCAGGAAAATCCCCGTCCATGCTGGATTGCCATCGAAAAACGAACCGGCCTGCATCTCGACAGCGTTAATTCCTCTCAGATCGTCTTTTCCATTGGTCCGCGGATCAATGCAGTCGGACGGTTGGGAGATGCCAAGCGGGCTGTTCAGATGATGATTTCCCGATCGGTCCCGGAAGCACTTGATTTTGCGTCGATCCTCGAAACTGAAAACACCAACCGGAAACAGATCGATGAAGGCACTTTTATTGATGCCTCTCTGGTGGCCGAACGGTATCTGAAGGGAAATTCGGGCCTCTCAATCGCGCTTCACAATGAGGCGTGGCACCCCGGTGTGATTGGCATTGTGGCCAGCCGGCTGGTGGAAAAATATTACCGGCCGACCGTTCTGATGACCACCATAGAGGGTGTGGCCAAGGGATCGGCCAGAAGCATCAACGGGTTTGATGTGTACGAAGCACTGAAAGCCTGCGAAGACCTGATTGTTCAGTTTGGCGGACATAAATATGCAGCCGGACTATCGGTTGCGCTCGAAAACATCCCTGCCTTCCAGAAACGGTTTGATGAAGTGGTGAGCCGGTCCATGGATCCGACCCTACTGGTGCAGGAAATCCAGATTGATACCCCCTTAAATCTGACCGAGATCAATGACCGTTACTGGCGGGTACTGAAACAGTTTCAGCCGCATGGTCCCGACAACATGCGTCCGGTTTTCCACAGTCAGGAACTGGAAGTCGTGGGTTACCCGAGCATTGTGGGAAAAGGTCATCTGAAGTTTAAAGTGCGGCAAAAAAACTCACCGACCTTTGAAGTGATCGGTTATAACATGGAAAGCTATTACCCGCTGGTGTTGCCAAACGCCCGGTCGCTGGAAATGGTGTATTCCATCAACGAAAATGTCTGGAATGGCAATTCCCAACTCCAGCTTCAATTGAAAGACATCCGATAATTCATGGAAATCCGGATCGTATGAGTCTGATAATCATTGGCATCGATCCGGGAACCCGGCAAACCGGATATGGAATCATCCGGTTCGAACGTCAGGTGCAGACCCAACTGGCGGCCGGACTTATCCGTCTGGATGCACGGCTTCCCATTCATGACCGGCTGGTCACACTTTTCTCGAAGCTGAACACCCTGATCGAGGCCTACCAACCCAGCCATCTTGGAATTGAAACCGCCTTTATCAATAAAAACGTGGCCTCCACCATGAAACTGGGACATGCCAGGGGCGTGATTCTTCTGTCGGCAGCCCAGGCTGGTTTGCAGATTGTTGAACTCTCCCCGCGCGAGATTAAACGGCAGATCACCGGCAATGGAAATGCCGGAAAACCGCAGGTGTCTGCCATGGTCACCCGTCTGCTGAATCTGCCCGAAGCGCCCGAGCCCTACGACGTGACCGATGCCCTGGCCATTGCGCTATCCACCGGATTCCGGACCGGCCCCGGTTCCTCCCCGGTAAAGGCGCTGACCCAATCACAATCGAGAGGAAAACGGTCGGCCTGGGGAAAATTCCTTGAACAGAATCCCGGACGGGTTGTCTCATGATTGCATTTATCAAAGGCACACTGGTTGCCAAATCGCCCACCGATGTACTGATCGATACCGGCGGTCTGGGTTACCGGATTTCCATTTCGCTTCAGACCTTTGACCGGCTGCCGGCTGCCGGTGAACCGGTCCGGCTTAACACCCATTATGCCATCCGCGAGGATGGTCATTTCCTGTACGGATTTGCCGACCAGCAGGAACTCGATTTGTTTCTTCACCTGATCTCGGTAAACGGGGTCGGTCCCAAAATTGCCTTATCCATCCTCAGTGCCATTAAAGTCGATGACTTTATTCAGCACATTGCCCATGCCAATATCCGCCTGCTGAAGACCATTCCGGGCGTTGGTCAGAAAATGGCCGAACGCCTGATAGTTGAATTAAAGGATAAAGTTTCTAAACTTTCCCCCGTCAGTCAGTCCGATTGGATCGCTGCCGGAGGCAATCAGCATCAGGAAGATGCGGTTGCTGCACTTGTTGCATTGGGATTTTCACGGTCAGTTGCCGGGAAAACCGTTGCAGACGTGGTCAAAGCCGGAAACTCCGACCTGAAAACCGATGAACTGGTCCGATTAGCACTGAGGCAGACTGTCCGATGAAATCAGCAGAAAAAACCATTTTGGTCGTGGATGACGAGCAGGATATCCGCGATCTGCTTGTCTATAATCTTAAAAAAGAGGGGTTTCATACCATTTCCGCCCGAAACGGGAAAGAAGGACTGGTCATGCTGGAATCTGAAAAGGTCGATGCAGTGGTGCTTGATCTGATGATGCCGGTGATGGATGGTCTCGAGACCTGTAAAATTATTCGGGCCAATGAGAAATGGAACGATGTTCCGATCCTGTTCCTGACGGCCAAGGATTCCGAAATTGATGAAGTTCTGGCGCTGGAACTCGGCAGCGACAGTTATCTGAAAAAACCCATTTCACCGCGTGTGCTCATCAGCCACATCAAAGCCCTGCTACGCCGCAGCATTCCGGCAGTGAACAGCACCCCACAGGATATCATCCGGCTGGGCAAAATCGAAATTGACCCGGCCACCTACACGGTGACGTACAAGGGAAAAACCGATCAGCTTCCCCGCAAGGAATTTGAACTACTGTACTTTCTGGCCCGTAACAAGAACCGCATTTTTTCGCGCGAACAGATTTTAAACTCGGTCTGGGGACAGGATGTGGTGGTCGGGGACCGGACGGTGGATGTTCACGTTCGCAAACTGCGCGACAAACTGTACCAGGATGTTATTGTCACGGCACGCGGTGTCGGATATAAAATCAACGCCTGATCTGTTTCCATGCCGGTTTTTTCCATCAAGTGGTTCCAGCGGTTACCTGCCAAACTGGCCATTCTATTCTACATCACCTTTGCCCTGACGGTCATCGTTTTTGCCATCGTTTCCATCTGGGCCGTGCGGGAAAACACGTACCGGTCTGTGCGCGAATCACTGGTTTACAATGCCAACTTCTGGCGGGCCTTTCTGCTTCGTGAACAGGACGCACAAACACCCGCTGAAACCGAAAACACCGTTCTGACACGATTTTCAGCCGAATTTGGAATCAGACTGTCGCTGATTGATTCGGTGGGAACCGTGATTTATGATTCCAGTTTCCCCACCCCCGGACTTCTGCACCTCGAAAACCACCTGCATCGGCCCGAAATCATTCAATCCATGTCTGAACCCTACGGAGAGGACATCCGGAAATCGACCTCGGTGGATATTTCACAGTTCTATGTGGCCCGGATGCTCGGTGAATCCATTCCGCTCAATGGAATCGGTAGGGTGAAATTCATCAGGGTCAGTTATGCGCTGAACACGCTGAACGATTACTACCTCACCTACATCACCGGCATTGTGATTGTGTCGGTGCTTCTCCTGATCGGCGGCATCATCATTTACAAATATCTGGCCGACCGGTTTGCAGAACCTGTGCTTGAAATGGTGAACGTGGCCAGAAAAATCACCCGCGGCGATCTGCAGGAACGGATTGCGGTGACCAGCTCGGATGAACTGGGCTTTCTTGGAAAATCCATCAACATGATGGCCGAAAAACTGGTCGATGACATCAGGCAACTGAAGAAACTGGAACGAGTCCGGTCCGAATTTCTGGCCAATGTATCCCATGAGCTGAAAACGCCCATTTTCACCATTCAGGGATTTGTGGAAACCCTGCTCGACGGAGCGATGGAAGACGAGGAAGTGAACCGGACTTTCCTGCTGAAAATTCACAAAAACAGTCTGCACCTGAATAACCTGGTAAGTGACCTGATTGAAATTTCCCGCATCGAAACCGGTGAACTGAAAATGAACCTGGCTCTGATGGATCTTCGCGGCCTTATAGAGGAGGTGGTCGAGGACCTGAAACCGCGGGCCGATGACAAGGAACTGATTCTGAAAACCGAATTCACTCCCGGCCCGACCGAGATCTGGGCCGACCGAAGCCGGTTGTTTCAGGTGTTCACCAATCTGGTTGATAATGCCATTAAATACACCGACACCGGATCGGTCACCATCCGGACGGATCCGTATCAGAGCGGGGAAATACGCGTTTCCATCAGCGACACCGGGCCGGGGATCTCACCTGAGCATCTGTCACGGATTTTCGAGCGGTTTTACCGGGTGGATAAACACAGGTCCAAGGATCTGGGAGGAACCGGATTGGGACTGGCCATTGTGAAGCACATTCTGGAAGCACACCACAGTCACATCCGGGTGGAATCGGTGGTGGGCAAAGGAACCACTTTCAGCTTCATCCTGCGGCAGGAGGCTCCGGTCACCGATGAAGCCGATGGTCCCGAAGTCAGCGTTTGATTCTGAGATCGAACTGAGTCTGTAACCGCTGCTTGTCCCGGTCTGGCAGAAAAAGCGTCGAGATGGCGGTCTTTTGCGTGCGGATAAACTGTTCGAGCCCCCAGCCGAAGGTTTTACTCAGAACCGCATATTCCTGCGACAGGGTCGAAGGAGTCACCGTCAGAGCATCGGTATTCACAGTTACCGCCACACCCATCTGCAGATACCGATCGATGGGATGACTGGAAAAATCGGTCGTTGCATTGGTCTGCACATTGCTGGTCGGACACATTTCCAGCGGTATCTGGCGGTCAATCAGTTCACGTAACAATTCCGGGTTTTCTTCCAGCCTCACGCCATGACCGATGCGCCTGGCTCCAAGATGCCGGATGGCTTCTTCAAGGCGGTCCGGACCCCAGGCTTCGGCTGCGTGAATGGTCACAGGAATACCCATTTCCCTTACCCGGTCAAAATGATGTTTCTGACTCATTCCGCTGAAATTTTCATCCCCTGCCAGATCGAACCCGACAATATCCTGCGGACGTCTGAGGGCTAAATCGGTCACCGATTCATTCTGTTCAGGCGTGAAATGTCTCAGGATGCAGAGAATAATGCCCACCTCGACTCCGAATGTTTTTCTCCCGCGTTCAAATCCGCGTATGGCCGCAGATAAGATGGAATCCACCGTTTCTCCTTTACGGATATTCAGGTTGGGAGCGAACCGGATTTCGGCGTAGATGTGTCCGTTGGCTGCCAGGTCTTCAGACATCTGGAAGGCCGTTTCCTCGATGGCTTCGGCACTCTGAAGCGCATCGAGGGCCGGATCGATTTTACGGAGGTATTCGAGCAGATTCTCACATTTGGCCGGAGCCACCGTGTACTGATCGAGCGGTTCGGGAACCTCATAGCCTTCACGGATGAGGAACCGGCGGATGGTATCCACCCGCATGGAGGTATCAAGATGCAGATGCAACTCCACTTTCGGGAGTGCCTGGTAATCGGTCACAGTCAGGGTCTTCATGGTCCTGACAAAGGTGGTTGTTGTGCGGATTAAATTCAACCCATGGTCTGCAGCATTGCCAATCCCGGTGGTCAGTCTAGGATTTTTCCGGTAAAAAGTGTTTCCGGAACGGGTTGACCAGCCGGTGAAGGCAGGTCCGCTTCCGGTTGAAGGGAAGGACTGCGTTTCACCTCTGAGAGAATGGATTCCAGAAACGGGAGCATGGAATTCAGATGACGGGTTTTAATTATCAGATTCCACAGAGGCTCAAACTTTTTCCACCCACCCGCATACAAAAGATGTTTCAGCTTATGCTGATGAGAGTCATGTTTCAGGCTTGCAGACAGGATAGATGACCACCGGTAAAATTCGCGGTAGGCCCAGTCATACCCTACCTTCAGTTCTTCTGCCGTCAGATTCCGGGTCTGGTACACGACATGACGGGTATCGTATAAATCCCAATTTCGGGTAAGAAGCCGGCCCTGCGATTCCATCGATTGAAACAACCGGGTACCCGGGTAGGGTGTCAGAATGTGGTAGGTGGCTGTGGTGATAGCCTGTGAAACGCCCCATTCCACGGTGCGTTTGAAAACATCGGGGTCATCGTCATCCAATCCGAATACAAAGCTGCCGTTGATCATGATGCCAAGGGAGTGCAACCGGCTGACAGCCCGGGTGTAATCCCTTCCAAGATTCTGTTTCTTATTGCTTTGTTTCAGGTTGGCCAGTGACAAGGTTTCGAATCCGACAAAGACACTTCTCAGACCCGCCGCAGCAGCTTTTTCAATCAGGTCACCCCGCAGAATGGAATCAATGGTAGCCGCGGCCTGAAACACCCGGTTCATGCCCTTCATCCCATCGAACAGGGCCCAAGCAAACCGGGCATCACCCAGTAAATGATCATCCAGGAAGTACAGATGACGTCCCGGCAGCCGGTCGATATCGGCAAGTGCATCATCCACCCGTTGGGTGTAAAAGGATTTTCCACCTTCGAAGAAGGCATCCTTGTAACAGAAATCGCAATGATGCGGGCAGCCGCGTGACACCACAATGGAATTGGGAACCAGGTACCGGTTTCGTTTGATCAGATCCCGGCGGATCGGAGGCAGCCGGTCCAGCGTCCGGTTACCGGACTGATACCGTTTCTTTGGCTGTTTCAGCCGGAAATCGTGAAGAAAGTCCGGAAATGTTTCCTCACCCGGCCCCAGAAAGATGGAATCGGCATGAGCAGCCGCTTCATCGGGCAAAGAGGTCACATGCAGGCCTCCCAGACACACATACACGCCCCTTTTCCGGTAGTGGTCAGCAATGGCATATGCACGGTAAGCATTGGTGATGTACACCTGAATAATCGCCAGGTCGGGATAGTCATCGAGAGTGAGCGTTTCCACGTGCTGATCCTGAAGCTCGATCTCATCATCCTCATTCAGATAGGCAGCCAGCGTCGCCAGTCCGAGAGGTGGAAACAGCGAATATTTGATGGGACGCCAAAAGGGACTTTCGGCCTCGGCGAGCGCCGGGAGAATCAGTTTCACTTTCATGGTTACTTCAGATCCTTCCGTCCGAACACGTATTGCCTGACCCTCGTTTTACCGAAAAGGTTCATCATAAAGGAAACCGCCACAATGCCTGCATCCAGAAGAAGGGGGTGGTTTTTCAGGTAATGCCGGTCCCAGAACCAGGAGGTTTTCCGATGCTGGCCACCATACAACTGGGCCAGGCCGGTAATACCAGGCAGCACACTCCAGCGGGCTGAATGATACTCATCATTCCATCCCAGCCGGTCGATATCCTGCCTTGTAAGCGCCCGGGGTCCCACAATGCTCATGTCACCTTTCAGTACATTAAAAAACTGGGGGATCTCATCCAGACCTGTTTTGCGCAGCAGAGCACCCACGGGTGTCGGAATGCCATTCACCATCGTCTGGAATTTAAGGATCTGAAATGGTTGCTTGTCTTTTCCGATGCGTTCCTGCCTAAAAAACACCGGATGCCGTTCCACGAACCACAGAGTGAGTGAAATCAGAAGGACCGGCAAGGAAAAAATCAGGACGGCCAGCAGGAAAAAGGTGAGATCAAACAGGCGTTTCATTTCAATCCGGTCTCTGATTTAAGATCATTATCTGCCGGCCACACAACCGACTGACCGGGCCAGCGACCCATAAAAGCCAATCATGACGGCCATAACCGAACCGCCCAGAATAAATCCTTTCACCGGATGATCGGGGATAAACTGACCGATCAGGGCAACCAACAGCACCACAGCGATGCTCAGAAGAAAGAACCGCATACCGATTACAAAATGAAGCTTAATAAACCGGTTCAGAAAATCGGCATTGTCTCCCTTCCGGT
Source organism: Bacteroidota bacterium (assembly GCA_013360915.1). Lineage (NCBI taxonomy): Bacteria > Pseudomonadati > Bacteroidota > Bacteroidota bacterium. The sequence goes on along the minus strand of JABWAT010000007.1, from coordinate 105,611 downwards.
TCGACCGGTATCCCAGCAACACGCCAACAGCCGGAATAATCAGCAGCATGCCAGCCACCCCGGGGTTGTCCCACTGGTCATCCACAACCAGAAAGGAAAGCGTTCCTAAGACCAGCCAGTTGGCCATCAGATAACGGAAATACTCCGGTTGGGTCATTTCCCGGTTTTTTAGCCTGGATTCGAGTGCTTTCAGATTAAACAGAATCATGCCGGTATTCCTTTTTTATCACAATCAGGGATTTCTTCAGTCCGATCCGGACCCGGTTGAAGGTCCGGCCGACCGATTAACCAGACCAATCAGAGCTTCAAGGGCTTTCAGATGGTCCATAAACGCTATCCGGCCGGAATCGGTCATGGAGTAAGTCGTATGGGGAATCCGGCCAATAAAGGATTTGGAGACTACCACAAAGCCTTCCTTTTCGAGACTTTTCAGGTGGCTGGCCAGGTTGCCGTCGGTCAGCGTAAGCAGCTCTTTCAGCTCATTGAAACTGAGCCGGTCGTTCACCGACAGGGCCGACATGATCCCCAACCGGATCCGGTTTTCGAAGGCCTTCTGATAGCCGTTCATCGTCTGATTCACTGGTTATACCTGACCGACATGATCCAGCCAAACCCAATGTGCACCACACCAAATCCGAGAGCCCATAACAGAATTCCGAACAATGGGAAAACCAGACCAGCCAGCCCCAGAACAATCTGCACAAGACCCAGCCAGCGACTTTCTTCAAGTGTGAACGGACTTGCGCTGACCATGGCCAGACCATAGAAAATCATGGATACCGGTGCCATCCAGCCGGTCAGTCCTTCCGACAGGAGGATAAGAAGAATGACTCCGCCGGTAACCAACGGGGTCAGACCCTGACCAATCATGCGGCGGGCGGGTGGTGAATTCAATGAGGTCCCTATCCGACGGGCATGATGCCAGGACATCCAGACAGAGGTGATCAGCGCCGCAAGCAGGACCAGAATGGCCACAATCACTGTACCGGCTACCACCAGGTCAGGAATCTGAGGATTCACCACCGAGACCGGCCTGAAACCGAGTCCCCACCAGACCCCAGCTGAACCTGCCAATGCATAACAGCCTGACAGAACGCCTGAAAGTCCGACCAGCGGTTTGAATTTGGAGGAACGTTCCATCATGGTTCGGATCTCGGCCAGATCCTGCCGGAAATCGGGTTGGGAGGAAGGCGTCATTTGTTCTCCTAAAAAGTACTTTGTGGTACAAAGTTGAAGCAAAGACCCCATCAAGTCAAGCAGGGGACTTTTTTCTGACCTGAAGGATGCGGATTTTCCGCTCTGGAACGGAGGGCACCCCATGTTTAACACCAACACCTGGAACCGGATCCGCTACACCATTTACACACCATTTTATGATGGAGTGGCTGCACTGTTTAACCGGTCCAGGCGCTTATCGGTTGACTCACTGCAGATTCAGCCTGGAGCAAGCGTACTTCTTATCGGAGCCGGTACAGGATTGGATCTTCCCTTTTTTCCTGCAAATTGCCGGGTGGTGGCGACCGATCTGACCCCCGCCATGATTGCGCGGGTGAAAAAACGGGCGGAACGGTTGAACCGGCCGGTTGAAGCGCTTGTCATGGATGGACACCATCTGGACTTTCCCGATGCGTCCTTCGATCATGTGGTTCTTCATCTGATTCTGGCGGTTATTCCAGACCCGGATGCCTGCCTGAGAGAAACGGTGCGGGTGCTGAAACCCGGCGGTACTGTGGCCGTTTTCGATAAGTTTGTCGGAAGGAATCAGAAACCCACGATTCTGCGACGGTTATTGAACCTTCCATCTGCCTTTCTAGCCACTCACCTGACCCGGCAGGCCGAGTCACTTCTTTCCCCCACCGGACTTGAGATTCTATCGGATACAGATGCCGATGCCGGCGGTCTTTTCCGGCGGATTCTTTTACGAAAGCCACAACCATGAGCATGAACCAGCGCGAAGTCCGAAGGCAATACAAGGAAACCATTCAGCCCATGGGCATTTTTCAGATAAAAAATCTGGATAGTGGCAAGATTTTTCTGGACTGGAGCTTAAATCTGCCCGGCTCTCTGAACCGTCACCTGTTTCAACTGGAAATGGGAAGTCACCGGAACCGTGAGTTACAAGCAGATTTTTCCCGGTTGGGAAAGCAGGCATTTGAACTTTCGGTTGTTGACCGACTCGACCCGACCGATGAAACCGACCGGAATTACACCGAAGACATGAAATCCCTCCTCGCTCTCTGGATGGAAAAACTCGATCCGACCGGTGACCGGGGCTATCATGGGCAGAAAAAGGCGTAAAAACGGAATATTTTGTATTTTTATCCGACCAGAAAGAAAACCAACTGCGCTGAATGGCGTTTTCTTTCCTTCTGATCCCGGCCTTCTTCCATTTTTTTTCGCTGAAATTCCGGACTGAAATACGACATGAAACAACTCACAAACACATCGACCATGAAACACCTGATCCTGTTCCTTTTTATTGTACTGTTCACCACCCCATCACATGCCCAAACCTTCAGCATCAACGAACGTGGATGCGTAACCTGCAAAGACGCCCAACCCGGCGACAAAGGAGAGATTGATGGAGTCACTTACGAAGCCGTTGACCGGGCTCTCCTGATCCAACGCCGGGATGAAGGAGCCGACCTCACCAAAGTGTGCGTTAGTCTGGTAACGGATATGAGCAGTATGTTTTTAAATAAAACAACATTTAATCAGCCCATCGGAAACTGGGATGTGTCTTCCGTGACAAGCATGAGGAAGATGTTTTTTGGAGCAAAAACATTTAATCAATCGATCGAAAATTGGGATGTTTCGTCATCTACTAATTTTGAGTCATTATTTTATAACGCTAACTCCTTCAATCAACCACTCGAGACCTGGAATGTTTCTCTGGTAACCGATATGAGCTGGATGTTTTCTCATGCATTTGCTTTTAATCAGCCAATTGGTAATTGGAATGTGTCATCAGTCACAACTATGGCTGGAATGTTTGAAAATGCTTTAGAATTCAACCAACCTATTGGTAACTGGGATGTCAGAAATGTTACTGACATGAGCATAATGTTTGGTGGTGCAAAGAAATTTAACAATCCACTAAGTGATTGGAATGTTTCAAAAGTAACAAATATGTTCGGCATGTTTGGTGGTGCATCGATATTTAACCAACCAATCGGAAACTGGAATGTAGGTTCGGTTACGGTTATGAGCTTCATGTTTAGCTTTACTAATGAATTTGACCAACCATTGGATATGTGGAATGTATCTGCTGTAACCCTGATGGGAAACATGTTTTATAATGCAGCAAAATTTAATCAACCAATTGGAACCTGGGATTTATCTTCAGTAAAATATACTTACCAAATGTTTAATAATGCCAAGGTTTTTAATCAACCAATTGGAAACTGGAATGTATCATCAGTAACATCAATGTTCGAGATGTTTAAAGACGCCTCTAAATTTAATCAACCAATCGGAAACTGGAATGTATCTTCAGTTACTAACATGACTGGACTGTTTGAAAATGCAACCAGTTTTAACCAACCAATTGGAAATTGGAATGTCTCGTCTGTAATTATCACAGCCAGAATGTTTACTTCTGCAGCAGATTTCAATCAACCAATTGGTAATTGGGACGTATCATCCGTAATTGCTATGGATAATATGTTTGAGGGCGCAATTGCATTCAACCACCCCATTGAAAAATGGGATGTGTCTTCCGTGCAGAGCTTTCAAGCAATGTTTTATAAGGCATATTCCTTCAATCAACCAATTGGCAACTGGAAGGTTTCCACTGTGTGGCATATGCGCAACATGTTTGCTGATGCTATTTCATTCAACCAAAACCTTTCTGGTTGGTGTGTGAGCAATATTCTTTCAGAACCAGATGGGTTTTCGTTAAACAGCCCCCTCTCTCCAGAAAATAAACCACAGTGGGGTTCTTGTCCGTTTGTGTCGGTGGAAGGGTCTGGTAACCCCGGTGCATTTGAATTGTTTCCCAACAGTCCGAATCCGTTTAATCCCGAAACCATGATCCGGTTTCAATTGCCTGCCTCTGTTCTGGTCACACTGACTGTTTATGATGTGCTTGGTCGTCCGGTTGCGGTTCTCATCAATGAACCCAGACCGGCGGGTATTCATGATATTTCTTTTGATGCCACGGGTCTGGCCAGCGGCACGTATTTCTACCGGTTAATCGCCGGTGACCAGTTGAAAACCGGCAAGATGGTGCTGAGTAAGTAGGTTGTGAATCTGAAAACCCACATGTTGGCCGGTTTCCCAGATTTTGAATATATTGCCAGCGACCCATTCAGTTAACCAATTCCCATTTTACCGGAGGCTTTTATGATTCGGAATATTCTGGCTGTGATTGCAGGCATTGTTGGTGGCAGCGTTTTAAACATGGCCCTTGTCACAGTGGGTCCGATGGTGGTGCCCCCGCCTGCTGGTGCCGATCTGACCACCATGGAAGGGCTGAAGGCGGCCATGGCCCTCATGGAACCGGCCCATTTCCTGTTTCCGTTTCTTGCTCATGCACTCGGCACCCTGCTTGGTGCCTTTCTGGCCGCCAAAATTGCTACCTCCCAACAGGTGCCGCTGGCCTTCCTGATAGGAGGATTGTTTCTCATCGGCGGAATCATCAATGTCATGATGTTGCCATCACCGCTTTGGTTTACCCTGCTCGATCTGATCGGAGCTTATCTGCCCATGGCCTGGCTGGGAGCCCGGCTGGCCAGATAACCGGAATGAAAACCGGTAAACGGTTTGCCCTTTACCGGCTGTTTTTCATATCTGTTTTTTGTATGTTCCGGTCCGGATAGTCAGGAGGCCGTCATGTTCCACCGTTTACTTTCCATCCCTTTCTTTCTTCTGGTGATGTCCTGCGCAGAGAAACAGCCTGCCCCCTTCACCAACGGAACCCCGGTTACCTTCGATTCCACGCAATTGGTCATAAAAACAGGCCCATACAAACCTGTCAGAGGTCAGCTGATTTACCTGCCGGTCTATTCCAACATTCCGTATGTGGTCAGTCAGGATCAGTTTGTTGCCGACATGACGGCCTTTGCGGCCATTCACAATACCGACCTGAGCTCCTCCATTACCCTGACCCAGGTTCTGTATTTCGACAATGACGGAAAACCGGTTCACGATTTTCTGAAAGGAACTCCGCGGGTGGTTCCGCCCCTGGCCACCGTGGACTTTCCGGTGCCTCTGGAAGACAAAAGCGGTGCCGGTGCCAATTTCCTTATCGAATGGGTGGCAACCGATGCAGTGAATGAACCGCTTATCGAAAGCATCACTGCGAAAATGACCACCAACCAATCCACCGCCTTCGCCAATCAGGGAAAGATCATCCGGGAAATCAGATAACAACCCGGAGTGGTTCCCGGCGGCACTTGGCCTTCTGACTCTTCCATTCACAGTGTTTTTATAACCCGGTACGGGATTTGTAACCTGTTCAAGATTCCGGATGCAGCCCTGGCCTGATTGTTTTTACCAGGCTGGTTTTTATCCGGCCGGTCAATCCATTTTAAGGACTCTCATCATGACTTTGATAATGCCTTTTATCAGACTGATAAAATATTTCCTTCTTTGTGCAGGCGTGGCGCTTTTACTGATACCGCCACCCGTTCAGGCAACGGAACCAATCAGCGTGGTGAAATCCCCGTCTTCCGGTGCACTGTATGAGCGGTCCGATTGGGTACTCAACGTGGCAGTCCCCGTTGCCAATCCCTTCCTTCAGGAAGAAATCGCCCTCGATCTGGTCGCAACGAGTCCATCCGGAAAGATGGTGGTGTTGCCGTGCTTTTTTGAAGCAACGTCCCCGGGTCAGGCTGCCTGGAACGCACGGTTCACTCCACGCGAAAGCGGGGAGTATCAGATCCGGTTCAGGCTTACGCTGAAAGGCATTTTAACCAGCACCACAAATCCTGTCGCATTCAACGTCAGTCCCACAATGAAACGTGGTTTTCTCAACCCACATTCAGACTGGACCTTCCGGTTCGATAATGGGGAGTATTACCGTGGAATCGGAATCAACCTGTGCTGGGAATCCCGAAGCAATGATGATTCGAAATATTTTAAGGCGCTTCACGAAAATCCCCGGTTTAACTATGGCCATTTATTCGGATTGCTGAACCGGAATGGCGGGTCATTCACCCGCATCTGGATGTGTCCCTGGAATCTGCCGATAGAGGCCCGGATCGTCAGTCCGAACACCAGCCGTTACCGGAATTCAGACGATTATTTCAATCCGGATGCCATCAGGCGGATGGATGAAGTGATCACCCTGGCTGATTCACTGGGCATTTTCATCATGCTCGCACTGGATCAGGCCGGAAACTATATGGGTGGTCAATGGGAGGTTAACAATTATAACAGTAAAAATGGTGGACCCGCTGCCGATGCAAAAGACTTTTTTCTGAATCCGGCCGCCAGACAGCAGTATAAAAACCGTCTCCGCTACCTCATTGCCCGCTGGGGATACAGTCCATCCATTGCCATGTGGGAATTTTTCAATGAGGTCGATTATCTGTCCTTCGACAAGGATACCACCGATCATTCACGTCGTCTTGCTGTGGTCGACTGGCATACCGACATGAGCCGGTGGCTGAAGGTTAACGATCCGTACCAGCATCTGGTCACCACCAGCATTTCTCACATGGATGTGAAAGGGCTGAACAGCATTCCTGACATCGATATCAACCAGAAACACGTTTATAAATACACCAGCGGCATTCCTCAAATCATCAGGGACTATTCCGACCGGTATGGAAAGCCCTACGTGATCGGTGAATTCGGATATGAGTGGGACTGGAGCAAAAACTTTGATGACTTCGGCAGCAACATGGACAGCGATTTTAAGCGCGGATTGTGGTTGGGATTGTTTTCACCAACGCCGGTGCTTCCCATGAGCTGGTGGTGGGAGTATTTCGAGAACCGGGGCATGTTCGGCACGTTTCAGTCCGTGCGACAGATTCATAATCAGATGATGGCGGCCGGCCAGGGTGCCTTTACGTCCATTCCCGTGACGGCACCTTCTGACGACGTGCAGGCACTGGCTGTCCGGTGCGGAAAAACGACGTTTGTTTATGTCTACAAGTCTTCCGGATCTGACAAGCCGGTGGAACTGAAGCTGAAGGAACACACCGGAAAGCCAGCCCGGGGAAAATTGGTCCTGTGCGATTCACTAGCTGAAACGGATTATCGTGGTTTCCATCAGAGCAGTGAAGGATTGCAGCTTTCCCTCCCGGCCATGAAAGCAGGAACCGACGTGATATTGATTCTGGACTGATCAGAACAGGAATCAGACAGGTTCCCATTTGGTTTGCACTCCCTTTCAGGAGTATACTTGCCCGATTTTTATCGGATGCAAGGAGAAAGAAAACCATGAACCGGTTCGTTGTGCTGCTCATTCTGCTGATTGCATTTCCGGTTGCGGCCATGGCCGGTGGCGGTGAAGGCGGGGGAAATGTCATCCGCAGCGTGGGAATTGCCATTCTGGCCGCAACGGTCATGGCCTACATCGGATACCGGTTTAAACAGCCTCTTCTGCTCGCCTATCTGGCGGCGGGTCTGATCATTGGTCCCAATATCGGATTCGGACTGATCGCGACCATCGCGGATATCGAGGCGATCTCTCATTTCGGTTTGATTCTGCTGCTGTTTCTGATCGGACTGGAAATTGACATCAAGAAACTGAAAAGTTCGGGATCCTCCCTTCTCATCAGCGGATTCACGCAATTCCCCATCAGCGTGGTCCTCGGGCTTGGTTTTTTTCTCATTCTTGGCTATTCCTTTTCCGATCCCGGTTATGATCTGATCTATCTGGCTGGCTGTCTGGGGCTGAGCAGTACCGCCATCGTTGTAAAACTCCTTTACAGCAAATTTGAGCTCGATACCCTGGCCGGACGCCTGACGCTTGGAATCCTCGTTTTCCAGGATATCTGGGCCATTATCATGCTTGGCATTCAACCCAACCTGGCCAATCCCGATGTAATTTCGATTCTTCTTTCCTTTGCAAAAGGCGGATTGCTGGTAACCCTCAGTCTGCTGACCAGCCGGTATCTTCTGGTCAGTCTGTTCAAGTCGGTAGCCAAAGTGCCCGAGCTGATTCTGGTTTCCTCGCTTGCCTGGTGTTTTGTGGTCTGCGGGGCTGCTGCCTTACTGGATCTGTCTGTGGAAATGGGAGCCCTGATTGCTGGTATTGCCATTTCGACCTTTCCCTACAACCTGGATGTTATTGCCAAGGTTGTCAATATCCGCGATTTCTTCATCACCCTGTTTTTCGTCTCACTCGGCATGCAGATTCCAGATCCGTCCGGAAATCCGATGGTGCTGGTTGCCGCTGCTGGAATCTCCCTTTTTCTGATTGCCTCGCGGTTCCTGGCCATTTTTCCCGTTTTGTACAAAATGAAAAACGGATTGCGGGTCAGTTTGCTTACGTCGATTAATCTGGCGCAGCTGAGTGAGTTTTCACTTGTCATTGCTGCTCTCGGACTTGCAGCCGGTCATATCAGTCAGGATACGCTGGCGGTCATCATTTTCGTATTTGTAATCACATCGGTGGTTTCCACTTATCTGGTGAATTACAGCGATCCCATTCAGAAATGGATGGCCTCAGGTCTGCGCCGGGTCGGATTCAGAGAAGTGGAATCGGCTTCCGCAGAAGATGAAAGCACACCCGGAAAGGACATTGCCCTTCTGGGTTTTCACCGGACAGCCAGTTCCCTGCTGCACGAAATCATTCACCGGGAAAGTTCAATCGCCAGCCAGCTGAAGGAAAAACTGATGGTGGTCGATTTCAATCCGGAAATTCATGCTTCCCTGCAAAGCATGGGCATTAAAGTCGTCTATGGCGACATCAGTCATGCCGATTCTCTGCACCATGCCGGCATTCACGATGTAAAAATTGTGATATCAACCATTCCGGATACATTGCTGGTGGGAACTGACAATCTGAAAATCATCCGCCAGATGAAGGACCTTTGTCCGCATGCAATGATCATTGTAACCGCTGAAAGCACCGAGCGTGCGCTGAAAATGTATGCCGAGGGGGCCGATTACGTTTTGCTTCCCCGGTTGCTGGCTGCAGATAAACTCATGGGAATCATTCAGTTGAAGCTTTCCGGATCCACCGAATCCATTGAATCTTCCATCCGGCAGGAAATTGACAGTCTGACCACCCGTCAGGAAGTGATCCGCTGATCAGGCAGCAGCAGAAAATGTCCAACCATCAGACAGAGGATATAACGGCCTACTACCGCGAAACCCTGGGTCATTACCGGACCTGGGGACTGCTGGATGCCCGTTCGCTTCACTATGGTCTGTGGGATTCTGAAACACGGTCCCTTCACGATTCTCTTTTAAACATGACCCGGTTTCTGACCGACGTGGTTACCGGTGAGCCTGTGGGCGATGTGCTCGATGCCGGATGCGGTGTGGGCGGTATTTCCATCTCCATTGCCGGAAAGGCCGGTTGCCGGGTTACCGGCATTACCCTCTATGATGAACTTGCCGAGCAGGCCAAACGGTTTTCAATTCAGGAAGGAACCGATGACCGGACCCGTTTCGAGGTCATGGATTTCACCCGGACCACTTTTGCCGATGCCACCTTCGATACCGTCCTTGCTTGTGAAAGCAGTTGTCATGCCCATCCGAAAACGGCCTTTCTGAATGAGATGAACCGCATTCTGAAACCAGGCGGCCGGTTGATTATTGCGGACTATTTTCTCACCGGCCGTCCCGATCCCTGCAGATGGATTGAAAAATGGGGCGCCACCTGGGCCATTTCGGACTTTAACAGTGAGACCAATTTTGTTCAGCCGCTGACCAGAACCGGATTCACGCTCCTCCGGGATGAAGACCTGTCCCGTCAGATTCTGCCAACAGCCCGGCGGATGTACCTTGCTTTCTGGCTGAGTGCACTTCCATCGGTTTTCTACAACTTTTTCATTGGTGCCCGGCGGTACGCAGCAATCCATTACCGGTCCGGGTACTACCAATACAAGGCGTTGAAGTCCGGACTCTGGAAGTACCGGCTGCTGGTAGCCAGAAAGACAGGCGGATAAAAACCTTTTCCGACCCGGGCCGCGGATTCTGATCTGCACAGAAATTGGTTACCCCGATACCCGGTTGTAACTTTGCGCCTTCCTAAAAAGAGAGTTGAATGAAGCGCAGGGAAAACCTTCGGAATATCGCCATTATCGCCCACGTTGATCACGGGAAAACCACCCTGGTCGATGCCATCCTGCAACAAACCGGAACCTTTCGTGAAAATCAGAAGGTCGAACGCCGGGTCATGGACAGCAATGAACTCGAGCGCGAACGCGGAATCACCATTTTCAGTAAAAATGCGTCCTTTTTCTACAAGGACCATAAAGTCAATATTGTCGATACACCTGGTCACGCCGACTTTGGTGGCGAGGTCGAGCGGATTCTTTCCATGGTGGATGGAGTTCTGCTGCTGGTCGATGCCTTCGAAGGTCCGATGCCTCAGACCAAATACGTGCTTCGGAAATCGCTCGAAGCCGGACTGAAAGTACTCGTCGTCATCAATAAAATCGACCGGCCAAGAAGCCGTCCGGTTGAGGTGCATGACATGGTGCTCGATCTGTTTATCGAACTGGGCGCCCACGAGGATCAGCTCGAGTTTCCGTATGTGTTCGCCTCTGCCAAGCAGGGAATTGCCAAACACAAAATGGAAGACCCTGATGAAAACATCTTCCCGCTTATCGATAAAATCCTGACCGAGATCCCGGCACCGGTTGTCGCCTTTGATGAGCCCCTGCAAATGCTGGTCACCTCCATCGATTACAACGATTATCTCGGTCGCATCGCCATTGGGAAAATTTATAAAGGCAACATCCAGACCAATACCCAGGTGGTCCGGATCCGCGAGGGCGGAGCCATCAACAAATTCAGAATTGCCAAACTGTTCGGATTTGAAAAACTGACCCGGGTTGAAATTGAATCCGCCGAAGCGGGTGATATTGTGGCACTCAGTGGTCTGGATGACATCACCATTGGAGAAACCATTGCCGATCCTGAAAACCCGGTGGCATTGCCTTCCATCTCCATTGACCAGCCGACCATGACCATGAATTTCATGGTGAATAACTCTCCTTTTGCAGGAAAAGAGGGCAAATTCGTGACCAGCCGGCACCTGCGTGACCGGTTGTACAAGGAACTGCTTTCCAACCTGGCGCTGCGGGTGGAAGACACCGAATCGGCCGATATTTTTAAAGTGTCCGGACGCGGGGAACTGCATCTTTCCATCCTGATTGAAACCATGCGCCGCGAAGGCTATGAATTTGCGGTATCTGCGCCCGAGGTTATTCTGCGCGAGATAGAGGGCAAGCTTTGTGAACCCATCGAGGAACTCATCTGCGACGTGCCCGAAGGGTCGATGGGAGTGGTTATTGAAAAACTCGGTCAGCGTAAGGCCGACATGATGAACATGCACCACATTTCCGATGTGGTGATCCGTCTCACCTTTCACATTCCGACCCGTGGTCTGCTTGGTTATTCGAACGAATTTAAAACCGATACCCGCGGTGAGGGTATTATGACCCACACGATTTACGGTTACGAACCCTACAAGGGCGAAATCCGCGGACGGAAAAACGGGGCCATCATTGCCATGGAAAATGGCGAGGCCAACGGGTACTCGCTTAACAATCTCGATGACCGTGGAATCTTTTTCATTAAAGCAGGCACACCGGTTTATACCGGCATGGTCGTTGGGGAAAACAACCGGGAATTCGACCTGGTGGTGAACCTGAACAAGGCCAAAAAACTGACGAACATGCGGGCATCCGGCTCGGATGAAGCGCTGAAGATCACTCCTCCCCGCCTGCTGACCCTCGAAGAAGCCCTTGAATGGATCAACGATGATGAACTGATCGAGGTAACCCCTCAGACCATCCGTCTGCGCAAGCGGATACTGGATGAAAACGAACGGAAAATCTGGGAGAAAAAGCGGAAGTCGGCTTCAGAAACCTGATTTCAGCGACCGGCTGGCCGGGTTTTCCCCAGCCGGTGCCCAAGACCGGAAACCAGATTCATATTGATCCGGAACCAGGAAAGCACCCAGCCTGCAAGAGACAGCAGGCGGGTGGCCGGCATCAGGGCCGGCCATCGGGAAAGCGATTCGGTGAAGTAGCGACGGCCGGCTTTCCATTCGCCCACCATGAGCTTATACTTCCCTGCCCGGTAATAAATTTCCACATACCGTCTGTCCCAGAAAGCTTTCAGATCGGACAGTTGAAGCGTGACAACCGGCTTCAACGGCTCAGGCAGTGTTTCCAATGTCTGGATAAGGACCGGCACCATGATTTCGGTCAGAGGCACGACTTTCTGTTTGGTAGCCTGGTTTTCATGCCGGCGCCAGACGGCCAGCGGTTCCGGAATAAAGTGAAATCGGGTCACCTGAGCCAGTTTCAGCCAGGTGGGGTAATCGGCCGTTGCCAGACCGGGAACCGACTGGAATCCGCCCGTCTTTTTTAAGACGTCCACCCGGATGGAAGCCCCCTGGGCGGGAATAAAGCATTCCTTCAGCAAACGATTCAACGCCCGGCCCACAGGTTCATTCCGGAATTCTTCCTTCTGCTCGTCAGTGGCAGGAGCCAGGGGTGATATCCAATTGGTTTTCCCCTCATCCACAATCACCTGGTTAAAGGAAACACCATGATTTCCCTGCATGAAACCGGTGGCATGTGCCTCCAGCAAGCCGGGCAAAGCATAATCATCTCCTTCCAGAATGGTGACAAAATCACCGGTTGCAAGATTCAGCAGTGCATTGTAATGGTCAGCCAGACGCGCTCCGCCCTGATTGTCCTGACGGGTATAACGGATTCTGGAATCGGACAGGTACCTGGCCACCACAGCCTGTGTATCATCCGGAGAGCCGTCATCGAGAATGAGCAATTCCCAGTTCTGCCAGCTTTGGTTTTGTATGGATTCGATGCAGGTACCGATGTAGGCAGCATGCCCCCAGGTCGGACAGAGAACCGAGGCTTTCATCGGGGAAACTTTTTCGGAAACCATTTACCCAACGGTGTGTACCGGCCGATGTACATCCGGTCATCCCGGGTGATCACCCACCGGTCCGCTATCATCAGGAAGATCACCGAAACCACTCCCATCCGCCATGCGGCTGTCCACCAGTCATCTCCCGATAGAACTTTCAGCAACCAGCCGGTTCCTCCGGCAGCCAGTCCCGCCAGGACCGGGGGAAGGACCGTGGTTTTCAGGTATCTGGTCAGGCTGATCAATCCGGTTTTTCTGAGTACCGATCCCAGGACCAGTGGTCCGATTACCACCTGACTGAGCAGGAAGGCAAGACCCGCCCCGGCAATGCCATATAGCGGTATGAGCAGAAAACATCCTGCCAGATTCAGGATGGCCTGACCGATCTGAAACCGGGTGATCGTTGCAGGCAAATCAAATGCATAGGCAAGAGGGGTGGCAGCGTAAAACGCAGAATTGATCAGAACGCCAGCCAGAATTAACCGGAAAACAGGCGCAGCTCCATCAGAAAAACCAGGAGAGATCCAGAGAGAAAGAACCACATCGGCATCGATCAGGAGCAGAAGGGATGGAAGCCAGGCGACCAGTAAAATGAACCGGACCGAGTGGTCGAGAATTTGTGTGATTTTTTCCTTCTCTCCCTTTGCCTTCATTTCGGTCCATAGTGGAAAAACAGGCGCCAGAACATTCTTTGGAATCAGCCAGAGTTTCCCCGCCGTATCGAAACTGCCGGCATACCACGCCAGGGCTGCCACGGGAAGCAAATAACCAACCACCAATTGGTTGACCTGAACCGCCAGCACCCCGACTATGGTGGAAGCCATCAGAAAAGCGGAGTAGGAGAATACCTCGCGGAAGAGACCACGATCAAACGGACGAAACAGTGAAAACGTGCCCAATTCCCGGCGGGACAACCCAAACAAAACAGCCAGCACACACGAATTGACAACCAGATTGGTCATGGCCAGACCAACCAATCCACCACCGGCGAGCAGAATTCCGATTCCGGCCAGATAGCGGAGACTATCGCCCCCAAACCGGACCGAGTTGGACAGATATTGTTTCTGAGCAGCCGTGAGCAAACCCGACAAAAAAATGTTATATAAATTCAGTAGGAAGGCAACGGCCCCCAGCTGGAAATACAACACCGCACCGGGCAGAAGATCGGCTGGTATATCATTCAGAAAATGCCGGACCATCCAATCAGAGCCGGCCAGCAGAAACAGAGCACCGGTTCCGCCGGTGACCAGATAAATCCGGCTGATGGTTCCGGTCAGACGTCTGATGCGGTCAGAATCCCGTCGGGTAACGGCTTCCGCTACAAACCTCACGATTCCCCCATTCAGTCCGAGATCGAGAAATCCCAGATAGTTGATCAGAATCAGCAGAAAGGAATAAACCCCATAGCCTGTCTCACCCAGAATACGGATGTACACCGGCAAGGCCACCACGCCAAGGACAAGGGAAAGTCCCTGCGCCATAAAATTGGTCATGATGGAAAGGCCTAACCGGCGGAGACGGGTCATCAGCGGGTTTTTTCAGCGATGATGATCCATTGGACCGTGATGAATTCCTCATAGGCACCTGGTTGCAGAATAAGAAGTGACAACAACCGTGAGATGAATTTACCAAATAATTTTTTCCAGCGGTTTCTCGGATTCGAGTAACACTGCCGGATGGAGAATCCCTCATCGGTGAGGAGTTTCAGAATTGATGAGCGGGTAAAAAAGCGAAGATGCCCCTGATCCATGATTCCAAAGGGGCGGTAGGTCCACTTCCCTCCTACCATCAGGTCCTGAATCACTCCCAGATTCCGCACATTGGGGATGCTGACGAGTAACTGTCCGCCGGGTTTGAGCAGCCGGTTGACCTGCTTCATCACCCCCCAGGGATCGATGGTATGTTCCAGTGAATCAGCCAGAATAATCCAGTCATAGGAGTGATCTGGCAGGGTGGGAAGCCAATGTTCTGCTTCCCCGGTCAGCACTTCATGCAAGCGGGTTTTGGCGCTTTCGGCCACATCGGGAACCACTTCGATTCCGGTGTAATGTTCGGGGTGTTTCTGGGCAATAATGGCTTCACCCAACCTTCCTTCCGCACAGCCAATATCGAGTATTCGGCCTGGTTTGTCGGGGAAGTGATCAACCAGATTCTGATTGGTATTCGAAAAATAGGTGTCGGGTGCCTTTTCGCGATGCATCCCGGCAATGGTATTGGCAGACATAAAATCCTTGTTCAATCTTTTAAAAATGTCAGAGACCGGATCCGCAAAAAATCGTCGCGGGTGACCGATTGCCGGTTGGCCGACTCTTTCAGTAAAAACCGGAGAAAACGAATCATCACAGGTAAAGGAAACCATCGTTTCCACCAGACCAGGAAGGCGGCATAGCCAAGATAAAATCCTTTCCATATCCGGTAGGAAAATCCAGATTTCCACTGAGCCATGTTCACCAACCGGTTCAGGTGATGAATAGCCATCATCCCCAATCCGATCCTCCCTGTTTCCCTTTTAACCGACACACTCACTTTGTGCTGCAGGGAAGAGGACCAATCCACCGCGGCAATGATCTGGTTTGCCTTCAGCATCATGGAAAAATGATAGTCCTCCTCGCCGAAAAAAAACCGGTCCGACAGACCGTCATTCAGTGCCCAGACCTTGCCAGTGGCAAGCAGGCAACAACCAGTGATAAAAGTAACAGGTTGGTAGCCTTCAGCCGGAAAGTCCGTTCTGGGCTTCTTTGCTCCGAGATAACGGCGGTCTCCCCACCACGTCAGAAATCCGCCTGCATTCCAGATCAGATCCGGCCGGTCGTGATACAGGATGACCGGAGTCCAGACCGGGATCTGGGGATGTTTCATAACCGTACCCTGTAATTGCCCGAAAAATCCGGCCGGAACCACAGTATCATTGTTCAGAATCTGGATCTGCTCAAATCCATGATCAAGACCCAAACGGATGGCCGGATTGTTTCCGCCGGCAAATCCCTCGTTCTCCTGGTGAAGGAACAGATGAAACCCGGTAACCGGGCCCGGTTCCAAACCCTGATAGCGGCCATTTCTGATCACTGGCCGGTGAATAACCGGGTCCAGACCGGCAAGTCCGTCAATTAATGGGTGGGTGATTTCGGAACCAGACCCGTTATCAACCAGCCAGATGGCTGCGGGAACCGGACCGGATGCAAAGATACTGCGGATACAGGCCAGCGTATCCTCGACATTTTTCCAGGTCAGGACAATGAGAGCCCAGGAGCCCAGCGGTGACCTGTCTGTCATACCTGTCCTTCCAGTCGTTTATGAATGCTTTCCTCGCGGCGATCGACGGTCCAGAGGGCGGCCCGTTTTCTGCAAAGGGCCAGCGGAAGTAAAGCATGATCAGCGAAATGAAAACGGTGCCAATCGGATTCAGCGACCGGGTATCCGGCATCACCCACCACTTCATTCAGAGCCGTTTCGGGAGAGTATATAACGGTGCATCCATGTAAAAGAGCCTCAACTGCTGCCTTGCCGAATGTTTCAACGCGTGAGGGTTGTACATACCAGGCGGCCATCTGGTAAAATCCGGCCAGGCCGGCCCCTTGAACCGACCCGATCAGCTGAATATTCAATGGCAAATCCTGTTCTTTGAACGCAGCGGGATCGGTTCCGATCCAGATGAACTGGTAGTCCGGATTTTCACGTGCAAGACCGATAAACCGGTCCAGTCCTTTCACCGCGATGCCACGTTTCCCGGAAGCGAATCCGACACCAAGCACCGTATGCGGCTGCCTGAATTCATCCGAGTCTGCACCCTGCCACCCCGATGGATCCACGCCCAAATACAAAACCGAAGTTTTCACATCAGGCATTTGCTGTCGGAGCAACCTATCGGCATAGGAGGAAACCGGCCAGATATCGGTGGCCATCCGGAACGTCCATTTCACCGCAAACCGCCGGTCCCACCGAATCCAGGCGCCATGTCCGAGTTCGGGAAAACAGGCCACATCAAAACCTCCGGCAATCACAATGACCCGTCTCCCGAGCAGCCGGAAAATCAGAGCCGGAAGAAAACTGTAAAAATCGGCAAACCAGATCCACAGGGTCCGGTGGGTAAATGCCGACAGACAGGCTCGCCAGACACAAAGGACCGATTCAGGTACCGATTTCCCAAAAGTCTCGGTGCTGATGACAGTAACAGCAGACAGCCGCTTCAACAGTCGGATATCATCCTGAACAAAGGTGGAAGCAGCCGGACCTAAAACGACAAAGGGACCTGCCTTTTTCATTTCACCACCTCTTCCAGAAGATGCCAGACCGAAAAAACCGGTTGATTCAGGGTGGAACTGAGTGACAGTTCACACGTACGGCTTGTACTGAAAACCGGCGGATTACCTGCAGCGGTTACTTCACGGGCCATGGAGGCCTGTGCAGAGGCAGGCAGGTCGGGAACAAGGATTCCACGGTCACCAGCCATTCCGCAGCATCCGGGAACGGTCAGATCATTGACAACGGGGGCCAGCCGGCTGGCCACTTCACTTAAAACCGGAACCGTGCCCGATTTCTGAACCGAGCAGACGGGATGAATGTATACCGGCGAAGTCAGGGGCTGAACATTCAGCCGGGGAAGCAGGATATCGCGGATGGCGGTTTCCGATCCCATGATTTTCATTTGTTCGTGCATGGAGATCACCACCGGATCGGCACCTGCCGGAATGGTTTGAAGGGTATGGGCACAGGGACTGTTTTCGCAAAAAACCGGCAGCCGGCCATTCTGGCTGGCTGTGAACAGAAACCGGATGGCTGATTCCCATGTGTGTTTTCCCTCGCTGGCAAAACCCTTCGACAGAAAAGGCATTCCGCAACAGAAACCAGCCGAATCGGGGATCAGTAAATCAATCCCAGCCTTTGAAAACAAATCAGGGATCACCCCGGCCAGCGGCCGTCTGCCGGGATAGCCGCCAACCGATGAACTGATACAGGTCTGAAACCAGACGACCTGCGGAGAATTGGGTGTCACCGGGTCAGCCCGTTTCCCGGGTTGCCAGTCGAATCCGGTCAGGGGTCTGGTTGGCCGGCCCGAAGGACCAGCTGGCTGAAGGTTGGAAAGCAGGGCCACGCCGTTTCTCACCATCTGTTCCGCCAGCCGGAAACGGGGTTGAATCAGACGGGCAGCCAGCCGGCTCCAGGAAGACTGATGACGATTCCGAAGTTTTTTCATCATCAGGCCGGTATCGATTCCAACCGGACAGGCGGGTGCACACAATCCATCGGTGGCACAGGTATCCAGTCCGGACCATTGAAATTCCCTCATCAGCTCCTTTTCCGATTCCGGGTAAAGGACCGAATGACGGAGAACGGCAATCCGCTGACGAGGAGAAAGGCTCAGCGTCCGGCTGGGACAAACCGGCTCACAGAACCCGCATTCCATACATGAATCAATGATCGGATCAACAGAGGGAATGGATTTCAGATGCTTCAGATGGATGTCGGCATCTTCCGAAAAAATCACACCGGGATTACAGAGTCCCTGCGGATCCAGCAGATCTTTCACCCGTTTCATGATTCTGGTTGCATCGGGTCCCCAGGCGGTTTCAAGAAAAGGGGCCATGTTACGGCCGGTTCCATGTTCGGCCTTCAGAGAACCGTTATGAAGAAGAACCAGGTCCACCAACCGTTCCATCAGGTGCCGGTACCTGTCCACAATGGCTGCGGATCCGAAATCGGCGGAAATCACAAAATGAAGATTCCCATCACGTGCATGACCGAACAGAACCGCCCCGTCAAAGCCGCATTCATCCAGCAATTGGCGGAGCCGGGTGTTAAATGGTGCGAACTGATCGGGTGGAACAGCCACATCCTCGATGATGACACTGGTTCCGGCTTTTCTGGCAGCACCAACAGAAGGAAACAGGCCCTTTCTCAATTTCCAGATCTGATGCCGTTCCACGGAATCGGCCGTCAGGATAAGGGGCTGATAAAGGCCACCAATGGCACCGGATAAAGCGGCCAGCTCCTCCTGGTTGTCACTTCCCCATTCTGCCAGAATCAGGGCTTGCTGGCGGCCGGCCGTTTCAAAAGCCGCCGCCCATGGGTACGGAACCGACCCGAAAACAGGCAGACATGACCCATCCATCAGTTCAACTGCCAGCGGATTCAGTGTCCCGAGCTGATGAACAAGACCAGCCGCCTCCCCGATGGAATCGGTAAGAAAAAGGGCCGTCAGACGGTGAACCGGTTCAGGGACTGTTGCCAGCGTGGCAGACGTGATGGCACCCAGCGTTCCTTCGGACCCAATGAACAACCGGGCCAGCAGATCGGCCGGATTTTTGGCATCCAAAAAAGCATTTAGTGAATAGCCAAGCGTGTTTTTAATCCGGTAGGATTTCCTGATCTGGTCACAGAGCGACGGATTTGACAGAACATCCCGCTGAATAACCAGCAAACCATGAGCAATGTCTGCCGGAATCCGGCCAGAGGCCGAGTCAAAAAGCCTTCCATCGGGAAGCACAGCAGACAGCGAGATCAATGTATGATAGGCATTCTGATGAACGCCGCAACACATTCCCGATGCATTATTTGCAAGAATGCCACCCATCATGGCGGACTGAATCGAAGCCGGATCAGGGCCAATCTTCCGACCGGCTGGTTTGAGTCGCCGGTTCACGGCCTCGCCGGTGATTCCTGGCTGAACAGTGACCTCAAGGCCATTTTTTTCAACGGATATCCGGTCCCAGCCACGGGTCAGGTCAATCAGCCATCCATCGGTAACCGACTGACCGGAAAGACTGGTTCCTGCAGTACGGAAGGTGTAATGCATCCGGTAACGGGCTGCGAGCGTAAGGATTCCGGCCAGTTGAACCGGATCGGAAGGAAAGAGGACCGCTGATGGCAGCAGTCTATAGATACTTGCATCGCCCGACCGGGCCATCCGGTCGGAAAGTCTGATGGATACCCGTGAAGGTGAAAGCAGATGGGTCAGGGGGGACAGCCAGTCAGGCCGGGCCGGATCGGACAAACCGAACCCCTTGCGTTACCACTTGGTCAGTTGGGCCACTACAGCACGCAACCGTTCTTCGGGGATGGTACTTTCCATTTTGGGCAACAAAACCGATTCCTCATGATCGACATGTTGAACCATGGCCTGAATCAGTTCCTGAATGGTATCATCAGCCCGGATTCCACTGTCATTCTTTTCGGCCAGTTCATACACCAATCGTCTGATATCGGCATGCTGGAGGAACAGAAGAATAAAATCGGGGTCATCGATCGACGCATAGCGGGCATAGGCGGGCAGCAGAACCGACTCTTCCTTTTTGAAATGTTCGTCCAGGTCGGATTGCCATTTCATCAGGAAATCCTGAACCAATTCGGAATGCTTATGCAGGTCTGTTTCACTGAGTGCGCGTTTAAGAAAATCGGTCAGCACCAGACAATGTTCATGGTCGCCGCGCAAAACCTGGAGTTTCGTGTTGGGCATCAGGGCTCCTGTTCTGTTCCCTTAACGGGTTTTCTTTGTTTTTTCACATCGGACCGCCGTTGCTTCCGGCTGATCCTGTCTTCCACTGACTGCCGGGTCGGACGGGTGGCTTTCCGCCGGATGGGCGGTACCAGCACCGTTTCGATCAGGTGATACAGACGGTTGATCACATCTTCACGATTTTTCAACTGAGAACTGTACCGGTCTGACTGGAGGACCAGTTCGCCCTCTGTATCCAGCCGGTTCCCATATCTCGACTTCATCCGGTCCCTGACATCCTCACCAATCCAGCCGGAAGTGGCCGGATTCCACCACAGAAGTACACGGGTTTCGACCTTGTTCACGTTCTGCCCGCCGGGTCCGCCTGACCGTGAGGTGCGGAACCGGCACTCCTTCAGGATACCAGCCCGTTGTTCATCTGTTAGCAACATAAAACCGGAAATTAGCGATGATCCGATCATTTTCCAATCGGGTCCGGGTTCATCGGGTCGTGTACCGGTGACGAAAAATGATCGGATAGTGACAAAGAAAACCGGTCAGCCGATTACCTTTGCAATCCGGAGCCTTAAATGAAAACGCTGATTATTGGTGGTGCCGGTCTCACCGGCTTGTCTGCTGCCTGGTTTTACCGGCAGAAATTTCCTGATCACCGCATTATTCTGACCGATCCGGATTCCCAGCCCGGAGGCAACCTGCGCTCGGAATGGCGCGGAGAGTTCCTGTTCGAATATGGTCCCCGCGGCGTTCTGAAAAACGCCCATGCCTTTTTCCATCTGCTTCACTCGTCAGGTGCCTGGGACAAACTGAAACCCGGCCGTAAAACAGCCTCCATCCGGTTTCTGTGGTATAAGGGACGCATGCATCAGCTTGGTGGCAATCCGCTTGCCATGCTCACCAACATCGAGCTGCTGAAACTGATCCCTGCCCTGTTGCGGGAAACATCCGTTCCTCCCGGGCAACTGGAAGATGAGAGCATTTACGATTTTTTCTCCCGCCGGATCGGACAGGCTGCCACTGATTTTCTGGTGGATGGTTTTATCACGGGTGTCTGGGCCGGTGATTCCCGGCAGCTTTCCATCCGCTCCGCTTTCCCAACCATCTGGGCAGCGGAAAAGGCAGCCGGATCCATCCGGAAAGGACTTAAAGCCACCCGCGACCAGCGGAAGGCCGATCAGTTGAAACAACTATCCGATTTTCCTCACCCGGACCCCGGTCCTGCCCGTTTTTTCTCTTTAAGGGATGGGATTCAATCCATAGCCTCTCACCTGATCACCGCAGCCCGGCTGCAATTCCACCCCAATTCCACCATTTCTGAAATCACACCGGCAGGGTCCCAGTCCGAAGTGACACTGGCCGACGGAACGGTCCTTATGGCCGATCAGGTGGTTTTAACAGGAAAGGCAACTTCCACAGCCTCCGTCGTGGAACATCTGAATCCCACACTGGCCGGACTGCTCCGATCGGTCACCTATGCACCGGTCACTGTGGTGAATCTGGGTTATCCATCCATCAGAAAACCTGCTTCCGGATTCGGGTTCCTCATCCCTTCTGCCGAGAAATCCACCATCCTTGGGATCATTTACAATTCAGGAACATTTGAAGGAGTCGCTCCCCCGGGAGGGGCCTGCTTCACCGTCATGTTTGGTGGTGCTCACCACCCCACCATTGGTCAGCGATCGGACGCTGATCTGATTTCCATGGCCCGCGAGGCCATGTCGGGTTATCTGGGCATACAGGAAACTCCGACCGAACTGGGAATCCGCCGATGGGAATCGGCCATTCCGCAATACCGGGTGGGTCACGACCTGCTGATCGACCGGATCCGACAGGAAGCCATCAGCCTGAAAGGCATCCATCTTCTGGGAAACTGGTCGGGGGGAATCGGTGTTAATGATTGTGTGGCATCTGCAGCTCGCTGGGCGCGTTCGCTCTGACCAGACGCTGATTTGAATACATCCAGACAACTGGTCTATCTTTGCACTCGTTGACAGGCTGTCGGCCGGACTGAATGCGGTCGGGCAGCCTTTTATTTTTTTACCTGAATGACACCCATTTCTTCCTATCAATCCCTGGTTGCCAAAAACCCCCTTCTCCATGTGGTCGCTGAGGTTGCCCAGGCAGCCGGAATGGAAACCTACGTGGTTGGCGGATTTGTTCGTGATGTGATTCTCGGCCGACCACTGAAAGACATTGATTTTGTCACCTTAGGCAGCGGCATGGATCTCGCCCGACTGGTCGCCGACCAATTGGGCATCAGACACATCGTCACCTATCCGAATTTCGGGACCGCCATGGTTCCTCACGGGGATCACATGCTCGAATTTGTGGGTGCCCGGAAGGAAAAATATTTCGACCGGGGAACCCGTCGCCCTCAGGTGGCTGCCGGTACCCTGGAAGAGGACCTTTCCCGTCGCGATTTTACCATCAATGCCATGGCCATTTCCCTGAACGCCGGTTCGGCGGGGGAACTGCTCGATCCGTTTGATGGAAGGACCGACCTCGCCAATGGAATCATCCGTACCCCGCTCGATCCGGAAACGACCTTTGATGACGATCCGCTGCGGATTCTCAGAGCCATCCGGTTTGCCACCCAGCTCAGTTATGCGATCACTCCTGAAGCCCTGACCGCCATCGGCAAAGTCAAAGACCGGTTGTCGATCATTTCCCAGGAACGGATCACCGATGAATTTCTGAAAATACTGTCCTCCCCGAAACCATCAATCGGGTTCACCCTGATGCATGAAACCGGCGTTTTACCGGTTCTGCACCCCGAACTGGCACCCATGGTGGGCGTGGAACAACTGGATGGCTACGGTCATAAAGACACGTTTTTTCACACACTTCAGGTACTGGATAATATTTGCATGGCCACCGATAACGTGTATTTGCGGCTGTCGGCCCTCTGGCATGACGTGGGAAAGCCCCGCACCAAGCGATTTGTAAAAGGTCGTGGGTGGACTTTCCACGGACACGATGACTTGGGTGCGCGCATGATTCCCGGTCTGTTTAAAAAATTCCGGTTGCCCATGACTCAGATGAAATACGTTGAAAAACTCGTCCGGCTTCATCTGCGTCCCATCGCATTGGTCAAGGACCACATCACCGACTCTGCCGTGCGTCGGGTGTTGTTCGAAGCCGGGGAAGACATCGATGATCTTATGAAACTCTGTTACGCAGATGTGACGACCAAAAGCTATGCACGGAAGGACCGGTATTGGAAAAACTATGACCGGGTTCTGAAAAAGATGGCTGATGTGGAGGAAAAGGACCGCTTGCGCAAATGGGAACCCCCTGTTTCGGGAACCGATATCATGGAAATCTGCGGATTGTCTCCTTCACCTCTGGTGGGGCGTTTTAAAACCGGAATTGAGGAAGCCATTCTCGAAGGCCGCATTCCAAATGACCGGGACGCCGCTCTGGAACTGTTAAAAACCTTCAGGGCCGAGTGGGAAGCCGGCCGTCTGTTCAGTGAAGCAGAAACAAATCGACACTGACGATCAGCAAAAAAACCGCGAAAAATTTTTTCCAGAGGGGTGAGGGGGTCCGGTGCATCAGATGAGCGCCCAGCCACCCGCCAGCCAGCGCACCCGCTATCAGGGGAACCCCTGCAGTCACTGAAAAAAATCCGACCTGAACCCATCCCTGAGGCATAACGGGAGAGGGTACCGAAGCCCACTGAATCAGACCGGCCACCACCGTCGGAATAATCACCAGACTGCTGATCATCACCGACTCACGTTGCCCGACTTTCCAGAAATGAACAAGCAGCGGAATCAGGAGCACCCCGCCGCCCAGGCCAGTCATTCCGGAGAAAATACCCACCAGAATGCCAGGAAAAACAAACACCCAGTCAGACCCAGCGGGATCTGAGGTCCCGGCACTGATGGCCGGTTTCTCGGTCAGGTAGCGGATGGCCACCGCAGCCAGCACCACTGCCAGCATTTTTGAAAGAAGGCTCCCTGGTATCAGCAAGGCAGCCTGAACCCCGGCCACTGTACCACTCAGAGAGCCCGCCACCATCCAGAGAATCCGGTTGCGGTAAGGAGCAAGGTGGCGGAGATTTCTGACCGAGGCCGTCAGACTGCCGGCAAATGCAACCGCCAGCGAGGTACTCAGAGCGACCCGGATGGCAATGTCGGTATGCATGCCAGCGCCCTGAAAAACCGCAATCAGCATGGGAACGGTGATGGTTCCGCCGCCAATGCCGAAAAATCCCGAGAAAAGGCCAATCACCATGCCGGCAATGGCAAACAGCAGCTCGGTCAACGGGGCGTCCTGAGGGTTGAAACCGCCTGAATCAGCTGCCGGTCCGATTGGTAGGTTTGCAGAACCACCTCACCCAGCGGATACCATCTGAGCAGGCAGTCCCGGCGAATCATCGACCCGAGAATCTCACGATTCGATTCCAGTTCGGCGTACAAATCGTTTTCGAAGGCCATGGCCGATTCATCCAGCGACTTCACAAACCGGTCATAGGGTCCGAAAGTCAGGGCCCTGGCCTTTAATTCTGCCAGATCCTGACTGGTATAGGTTTTACTGGCAAGCCGGTTGGTTTTCAGGAAACCGATCAGACCACTGATCTGCTCATTGGTTGGTTTGAACCCGAGAGAGGGTGTGAGCCGGGGTGCCAGCGAATCGGCAAACCATGAAACCATGCTGTACCGCTCGATCAGCCGTATCGCCGCAGGCAACGGCTTTGCAGAAACCAGAATATCTGGAGAAATTCCATTGGCAGCCTTCAGCGGACGCCCCGAATCGGTGCGGAATGCGGTGCTGTCGGTTTTGGTTGAATCGGAATCGTCAAACTCATTGATCGGTTCGACCTGAATACAACGGCCGGATGGCGTGTAATACCGGGCGGTGGTCATTTTCAGGCTGGTTTCATAAGCCACGGGATGGATGGTCTGCACCAATCCCTTTCCGAAGGAACGGGTACCAACCAGAGTGGCACGATCATGATCCTGCAAGGCCCCGGCTACAATTTCGGAAGCACTGGCAGAGAGGGAATCGATCAGCACCACCAGCGGACCTGTACCATAAACCGGCCGTTCATCCGAGAAAAAGTCCTGACGGCTTTCCTCACTCCGCCCTTTCATGGTAACCACCAGGGTATTCAGCGGAAGAAACTGCGAGGAGACCTGAACAGCTTCATCCAGGCGACCGCCGGGATTCCCCCGCAGATCGAGAATCAGTCCGGCCAGACCCTGTTTCTGTAAAGCCTGAATGGATTTCCTCAGATCAGATCCGGTGTTTTTATTGAATCGGTATAATTTGATGTAACCAACCGAATCGGCCAGCATGACCGATACCGGAATGTTGGAAAGCTGATTCCGTTCACGGGTGACCATAAACTGCAATTCCTGCCGGGTTCCCGGCCGCCGGATGTCGAGCAGCACCGTGGTTCCCGGCTTTCCCCTGACTTTCTGCGAGAGATCAGAAAGAGAGGACACCTGCACCGAATCGACACGGGTGATCACATCGCCCACCCGTAAACCCTCCCTGTAGGCCGCAAAGCCCTCGATCACTTCGGTAATGACCAGCCCGTCGCCCGATTTATTCACACTGATTCCGAGCCCGCCGGTATTCCCGCTCATCATCAGTTCCATGTCGGTGGCTGTTGACTCAATAAAGGTGGTGTAAGGATCCAGAGCCATCAGCATGGCCTGAATACCCCGGGACATAAAACGGGAGGGATCAATTTCGTCGGTGTAGTTAATGAGAACCAACCGGTACACTTTGCTGAAAATTTCCAGGTTTCGGGTGATCTGGAAGAAAAGATCGGTATTGGTTGCCAGCCACCCTCCGGTCCCCAGGAGGAGGAACGGAATCACCATCCACAATCGGAATCGTTTCACCGGGAGGAAATTCCTTTCATTAATGGCGACAAAGCAGAAACAACAGAAGCGTGAATGGCGGCCGGTTCGCCGGTGGCGGGAATGACCAGAAATCGACCAGGATCATCAGCAATCAGTGCATGATATCCCTGACGGATCCGGTTGAACCGGTCCCTGTCCATCGATTCCATCCGGTCCCGTTCCCCACGGCCGGTCTGGCGGGCAACAGCGGTGTCAAAATCCACATCGAGATAAATGGTTTTCACGGGCAGGAGTCCGCCGGTTGCCTGATATGCCAGGGTTTTCAGGAAACCGAGGGGCAATCCATGACCATATCCCTGGTAGGCCAGTGAGCTGTCGACATACCGGTCCAGGAGCACCACCTCTCCGGCTTCGAGACCGGGACCGATCACTTCAGAAACCAATTGAGCACGGGCAGAAAAAAACAACAATACTTCCGCAACCGGATTCACCGAAACAGACCGGTGTTCGAGCAGCACCTTTCTGCAGGCTTCGGACCAATCGGTCCCGCCAGGTTCACGCAGCAACCGGGGCTGTAATCCCTGCGAGGAAATCCAGTCGGCCAGCAAACGGATCTGGGTGGATTTCCCCGATCCGTCCAACCCTTCAAAACTGATAAACAAACAGACTTTCCTTTCCCGGCCTTCGGTTTCCGTTGAATAAAATTACAAAAAACGTTACCTTAAAAAAATGAACCCTTAACAGGACGGTATGGCGCTCCCCTCAGAACCACAGGTCTCCTCAGAATCCAAACTGGAAGATTTCCGGGTCGTCCGGGAAGCATTGGCTGGTGATCAGGCTGCATATAAATTTCTGATGAAGAAATATCATGATGCCATTCACAATCTGGTTTACAAAATGGTCCCCGACAAATCAGATGTGGATGACCTGACCCAGGAGGCTTTCATCAAGGCCTTCAATTCAATCAAATCCTTCAACTTCGAATTCGCTTTTTCGACCTGGCTGTATAAAATCGCCACCAATAACTGCATCGATTACCTGCGCAAGAAGAAGATCCGGACTTTTTCCATCGACAAGCCCATTGAGACCAAGGATGGGGAAATTGATTTCGAGATTCCGGACAGCACTTACCAGCCCGATAAGGATGTGGTCACCATTCAGCGTCGGCAGATCATTGAAGAGGCCGTCAGTCATCTTCCCGAAAAGTACCGTCGGGTGATCATCATGCGGCACCAGGAAGAAAAAAGTTACGAAGAGATTGCAGAAGCGCTCGATATGCCTCTGGGAACAGTCAAAGCGCATATTTTCAGGGCCCGTGAGGTGCTTTATAAAGCGCTGAAAGACCGGATTCAGCACTATTGATATGCCCGCCATCACCTCAGGCCTTCCACCTGTCTTCACCCTGTGTAACCTTAAACGGGAACATCCGTAAGACTCAGCTGTGAAAGAACCGAACAGGTGACACTATGAAAACAAACCGGATAACCCTGACCTTCCTGGCCTGTACGGCCCTGACAGCAAACTTGCTGGGTCAGAGCCGGCTGATCAAGTCGGCCGATGTGGCTGATGAGACTGCCCTGACCACCACCATCAATGTGGATTATGGTTCCCTGAAACTTAAAGCCGGTGATCCTTCCAAGCTGTTCAGTGTGAATGCCCTGTATGACTCGGATGCCATGGATCCCGATCTGGTTTTTAAACGGGGAAAGGCAACCGCCAAGCTGGTCTTCTCGACAAACTCCTCGGGCATTAACATGAGTAACCGGAAATCGGATGAGAATGGTGATTTCCAGTCGACCATGCAGCTGAGTCCGTCGGTCGGGCATGACTTACAGATCAGCATCGGTGCCGGCGAATCGGATATTGACCTGTCGGGACTGACCGTTACCTCGCTGGATTTATCGAATGGCGCTGGCAGCTGCAAACTGACATCTGCCACACCCAATCCGGAAACCATCCGCCACATCACCATTCAATCGGGTGTTGGTGAGGTGGAAGCCAAAGGACTGAGTAACCTCAACTTCAGGAAGCTGACGGTCAACAACGGAATCGGTCAGATTACTCTGGATTTCAGCGGAAAAGCAGAAGGACATAAAGCGGTTACGATCGAAACCGGTGTTGGCGAAATCAAGGTGCTGATTCCCGCAGGTGTGGGCGTAATGGTGAGAGATGACAGCGGATTTTTCAGCAATCTGAGTGTTCCGAAAAACTATACTCAGGAAGAAGAAACCTACTACTCTCCCAACTATGAAACGGCAAAGGCCACCATCGAATTCGATGTAAGCACCGGAATTGGCGAGATCCGGTTTGTAACCCTCAGGGAACGTTAACCCGCACTTTCCTCTTCCCAGTCCAGCGTCACTTCCACCCATCCGGTTTCCTGCCGGATGGCCGTCACCACCAGATCCTTCACCACTGCCTGACCAAAGACAGACCCGTCGGGATCGGCTTCATGAAGCTGGATCTGCAGAAACGGGGACTGAATATGGATCCAGGCTGGTAAATACCGTCTGACCAGTCCCAAGGCTGTGGCCACATCGAGAACCGAGGTTCGTACCACTTCCACTGTGAAAGTTTTCACCTGGTGATCCCAGTGAAAATCAACCAATCTGGCAGCGCCGGTAAACCGGAATACCAATCCCATTTTTCTGACGGCCACGGTGACCATGATTACCGATTCACGGACCGACACGGTAAGGTCAAGCCAGTCTTTCCGGATCAGGCGGGTCAATCCCCTGGTCAGAAACTCATCATCCAGCCGGATGGTCATTGGCATACAAACTCCAGATTGCAGAACAGGCACTGATAAAGAGTGTTAAAATAGAACATCGCGCCCGTTTTTCCATCCCTGCATCAGCTGGCCCGGACCCATTACCCGAAGATTAGAACACCCGGCCGGGACCGTGCGGGTCATTCCAGGCACCTGTTTTATATTAGATATCGCTTAAAAGAACAATAAAAGACATGTTTGACTGTAATCCGGCCGGAAAAAACCGCAGGAAAATCGTAGATTGCCGGCCGTTTAAAAATGGTGACAAATCGGGAAACAATATGTCTTCAACTCATCACGACCCATCCGAGCCACTGAAACGTTTGCAGGCTGACTTCCCTGTCAGACCCTATGCAGACTGGAAACTGACCGCAGAAAAGGACCTGAAGGGAGCACCCTTCGATAAGAAGCTGATTACGAAAACGCCCGAGGGCATTGACCTTCAGCCACTTTATACGGCCGAAAACAGCCGTCAGGCAGCCACAGCAGAGGAAAACCCCGGCACCGGATCCTGTTACCGCTCCCGGCATGCATCGGGTTATCATGGTGCCCCCTGGGCAGTTGCTCAGGAGTTTCCTTTCGCACTCGCCGAGGACATCCGCGACCGGGTTCAGAACGAATTGTCCCGGGGACTGTCGGCCATTACACTCGGGTTGGATGAAGCCACTGGTCTTGGAATTGACGCAGATTATGCCCGCCCCGGACAGGTGGGTACAGACGGACTCTCGTTATCGGGCATCCGGTCGGTCAACCGGGCGCTAGAAGGAGTCGATACCACAGAAGTGCCGGTATTTGTACGGGCTGGTTTTTCATCACTTCCCCTGTTGTCCCTGTGGATTGCCGCTGCGAAAACCCGAGGCACCGATGTACACAAACTGAGCGGAAGCCTCGAAGCCGATCCGTTTGAATGGATGGTCCGGAAAGGTTCCCTTCCCATTCCTGCAGACAGAGTTTTTGATGAAATGGCCGAGACCCTGCGGTTCACCCAATCACAGTCCCTTCATCTGAAAACCATCGGCATCAGTTCGGTTCATTACCAGGAAACGGGCGCTTCGGCTGTACAGGAACTGGCTTTCATTCTGGCCACCGGCGCCGCCTATCTGCGCGAACTCACTTCGCGCGGTCTGCCGGTTGACACGGTCCTGTCATCGATCCGGATTTCGACAGCCACCGGTCCTCATTTCTTTACGGAAGTGGCCAAATACCGGGCACTCCGGCTGCTTTGGACCCAACTGGCAACAGCCTTCGGATCCACCGTCCCGGTTCCACCGGTTCATGCACGCACCTCGACCTATTACCAGTCCACACTGGATGCGCACACCAATCTGCTTCGGGTTGCCACCATGGCCTTCAGCGCCATCGCCGGCGGGGTTCAATCTATACACACCTCGGCGTACGATGAAATTGCAGGCACCCCTTCCGACTTCTCTCGCCGGATTGCCCGCAACACACAGATTATCCTGAAAGAAGAGGCTCATCTGGATCAGGTGATTGATCCTGCAGGCGGGTCGTTTTACGTCGAAACGCTCACAGCTGAGCTGGCACAGGCAGCCTGGAATCTGTTCAGAGACATCGAACGGAAAGGTGGAATGCTTCAGGCGCTTACCGACGGATTCCCGCAAACACTGGTCAACGACCTTCACGCCAGCCGGACCTCTGATCTGGCAAAGAGAAAAACCATCATGGTTGGGGTTAACCAATACTGCAACCCGAAGGAAGAACGGGCCGTGATTTATCAATCCGATGCCGAAACCATCCACCGGGTGCGGTCGGAATATCTGCAGAAATACCGGGTTTCCGGTGCTCAGGAAAAACATATCCGGGTCCTGGAGCTGCTGGGTTCAATTTCCAACCGGACGGCTTCTGATCTGACAGCCGCCTGTATCGGGGCTGTGTCTGAAGGAGCCACGCTCGGGGAGTTGTGCAAAGCATTGCGTCAGGGAACCGGAGAGGGACCAAAGGTTCCGGTTCTTGCCGGCCGAAGATTGGCCGAAGCGTTCGAAAAACTACGTGCCGATTCATTTGCTCACGCCGACCGTCACGGCACACCACCCACCGTTTTTCTGGCCATCTTGGGTGATGCATCTCAGTTTAAGGCACGTGCCGACTTTTCACGCGGGTTTTTTGAAACCGGCGGATTCAGGGTTGTCTATCCGCCCGCCGGTTTTGCCACACCAGAAGAGGCAGTAAAGGCCGCCGCCGAGAGCCGGCCCGGTGCGGTGGTGATTTGTTCAACCGATGAAACCTATCCGGAACTGGTTCCTCCTCTGGCAGCAGGCATGAAAAAAGTTCTGCCGGGTGTTCCGGTGGTTCTGGCCGGTTTCCCGAAAGACCAGGTCGAAGCCCACAAGGCTTCCGGGGTGGATGAATTCATCTTCCTGGGCGCCGATGTCATTCAGATAGCAAACCGGTTACTCAGCCGGATATCGAAAGGTTAAATCATGAAAAACCCCGATTTCACAACCATTGAACTTAACCTGCCAGTAACCGGCAAGACGGAAAGTTTCGAACCGCGTTTCAGATCCGAAACCGGTAAGACCCCCGAAGATCTGATCTGGGAAACCATGGAACAGATTCCGGTAAAGCCGGTTTTCTCACCCGCTGATCGTGAAAAAACCATTCACACCGGGTATCTGCCGGGTCTTCCGCCGTTTCTTCGCGGACCTTACAGCACCATGTACGTTCAGAAGCCCTGGACCGTGCGTCAGTATGCCGGATTTTCCACAGCCGAAGAATCGAACGCCTTCTACCGCCGTAACCTGGCACAGGGACAGATGGGATTGTCGGTTGCCTTCGACCTGGCCACCCACCGCGGATATGATTCTGACCATCCAAGAGTGGTGGGAGACGTTGGTAAAGCCGGCGTGGCCATTGACTCGGTTGAGGATATGAAAATTCTGTTCAACCAGATTCCGCTGGATAAAATGTCGGTGTCGATGACCATGAACGGAGCCGTTCTGCCGGTTCTGGCTTTCTACATCGTGGCTGCCGAAGAACAGGGTGTGGCTCATGAACTGCTGACCGGAACCATTCAGAATGACATTCTGAAAGAGTACATGGTCAGAAACACGTACATCTATCCGCCGGCTGCGTCGATGAAAATCATCGCCGACATTTTCAGGTTCACCTCGAAGCACATGCCCAAATTCAACAGCATTTCCATTTCGGGCTACCACATGCAGGAAGCCGGAGCCACCGCCGATCTGGAAATGGCCTATACACTGGCCGACGGTCTGGAATACATCAGGACCGGCATTGCATCGGGTCTGGATATCGATGACTTCGCACCCCGCCTTTCCTTCTTCTGGGCACAGGGAATGAATTATTTCATGGAAGTCGCCAAGATGCGGGCCGCACGGATTATCTGGGCACAGGTGATTAAACAGTTCAACCCGAAGAATCCGAAATCGATGGCACTCCGCACCCACAGTCAGACATCGGGATGGAGTCTCACCGAGCAGGATCCGTTCAACAACGTCACCCGCACCTGTGTGGAAGCCATGGCTGCCGCCCTGGGACACACCCAGTCGCTTCACACCAACTCGCTGGATGAAGCCATTGCCCTTCCCACCGACTTCTCGGCACGGATTGCCCGCAATACACAATTATACCTTCAGGATGAGACCAATATCTGCAAAGTGATTGATCCGTGGGGTGGTTCCTATTATGTTGAAGCACTCACCGATGCCCTGCTTAAAAAAGGCTGGGAACACATCAATGAAGTGGAATCGGTTGGCGGAATGACCAAGGCCATCGAAGCCGGCATTCCGAAAATGCGGATTGAGGAAGCAGCTGCCCGCCGGCAGGCCCGGATCGACTCGGGGAAAGAGACCATTGTCGGGGTGAATAAATACCGCCTCGAGAAAGAAGACCCGATTGATATTCTGGAAGTGGATAATACGGCCGTCCGGTTGTCGCAGATCCGTCGGATTCAGGAGGTCAAGGCAAGCCGCAAGGAAGCTGAGGTAAAGGCCGCTCTGGAAGCCCTGACTGCCTGCGCATCGGGTGGTGATGGCAATCTGCTCGACCTGTCTGTAAAAGCGGCCCGCTCACGCGCCACACTGGGCGAAATTTCAGAAGCACTCGAAAAAGTTTGGGGAAGGTATCAGGCTGTGATCAGAACCATTTCGGGCGTGTACAGTTCAGAATACGGACAAGGTGATGATGATTTTGTCACGAAGGTCCGGACGATGACCGATGAGTTTGCCAAACGGGAAGGCCGCCGTCCGCGTATCATGATTGCCAAAATGGGTCAGGATGGGCATGACCGTGGTGCCAAAGTGGTTGCCACTGCCTATGCCGATATGGGATTCGATGTCGATGTCGGTCCGCTTTTCCAGACACCTGAAGAAACGGCCCGCCAGGCCGTGGAAAATGATGTTCACGTGGTGGGAATGAGCTCACTGGCAGCCGGCCATAAAACCCTTCTGCCGCAACTCATTGCCGAATTGAAAAAGTTAGGTCGCGAAGACATCATCGTGGTCATCGGCGGTGTGATTCCGGCACAGGATTATGACTTCCTGTATGAACATGGTGCCACAGCCATTTTCGGCCCCGGAACCAAAATTCCGTTCGCCGGCATCAAAATCATGGAAGAAGTCAACCACCGCTTTCATTGACATCCCGTAACCGGGCACCATCTGATTCACTCAGGAAGTGCCCGGTATCACTTCCCCTTTACCAATACGGGTTTTATCCGGCCGGATTGTGCGGTATTTTTATACCATGCACTTCCGGAACCGGTTTTTAACCATACCGCTCTTACTGCTACTGCTGATTTCCATCTCTGATGCATCCGGTCAGATTCTGGATTCCCGCGAATTCGTCATTACCCGATATAGCATGAACGAAGGGTTACCTCAGAGTTCAGTCAATGACATCATTCAGTCCCGGGACCGTTATCTATGGCTGGCCACCTATGGTGGCCTGGTCCGGTTCGATGGGCATTCTTTCACCACCTTTGATCGGTTCAACACACCTGGAATGAGTTCCGACCGGGTACTCAGTTTGTTTGAATCCGGAGACGGTTCCATCTGGATGGGCACCGAAAATGGTTTTATTCGGTTTGAGGATACCGTCGCGGTCCCCTACTTCATCAGGCAGCAGTCGCAGGTCTATTCCCCGCTCATGGTGGAAGAGGACAACCGCGGAATTATGTGGCTGACTGCCAATGGTGTGATTTACCGCTTTTCAGATTCCCTGTTTGTCCCCCAACCCATTTACAACGACTCACTGGCACGGGAACGGGCACTGGCCAATCCATATGGAGTGTTACTGGCCCACGACCAGCAGATTTTTAAAACCCTGGGTGATTCGGTTGTTCAACTCTGGGACCTCTCAGACCTGCTGAAGTATAAAATTCAGACCATTCGTGAATTTCCGCATGGATCAGGTGTCCTTTTTGTGGGGACCGATGGTGATGGAGTCTGCCGGATTGAAAACGGCCAGTTTACCCTTTTTTCTGAATCAGCCGGGCTTCATTCACGTTATGTGAAATCGTTAACCATTGATCGGAAAGATCAATTCTGGGTGGTCACTTACAACGGAATTTCGAAATGGAGCGGAAAGGAGTTTACCCGGTTCACCAGTCAACTCAGCGATCGGCCCTTTCAATTCACCACCCTGTTTGAAGGTCTTGAAGGCAATTACTGGATCGGAACGCCTGATAACGGCCTGATCAAACTGAAACCGGCCCCGATCCTGACATACGATGAATCGGACGGTCTGAAAACCACCAACATGCTGTCCATGGTCCGGTTAAAAAACGGAACCATTCTGATGGCCACCAATTGCGGTGGTGTCTATGAACTCAAAAATGGAATAATCAGACAATCCCCTGTTAATCAATTCCTGCCGAATCTTTGTGTCTGGTCGGTATTTGAAGACTCAAAAGGTCAGATCTGGTTTGGCTCCAGAGTGTTGTACCGAACTCAGGATCCCGGTAAAAAGGGTGTAGTGTTTAACAAGGAGGCGGGATATGGCGGCGACGAGGTTTTCGCCATCACCGAAACCAGGGATGGCAACATTTGGATTGGCTGTCTGAACGGATTGTATCGCTGGAATGGTGTATCATTCATGCATTTCACCACAGAAGCCGGTTTGCACTATAACGACATCCGCAGTCTGTATCAGGATCAATCGGATACACTCTGGATCGGAACCTCGGCTGGTCTGAATTATTTTGTGAACGGTCAGATCGGCAGAAAGTCTCTGACCACCAATGGACATACTGAGCCCTATATCCGCGCAATTTATAAACAACCGGATGGAACCCTTTGGATCGGAACGTATGGCAACGGATTGATCCGTCTTAAAAATGGACAACGAACCACGATTACCACCCGGGAAGGTCTGGCCGATAATATTGTGTCACACCTCGTTCCCGATTCAACTGGGAATTTCTGGATGGGGAGCAACCGGGGTATTTTTCAGATACCGATTGCCAGTCTGACTGATTTTTCGGAAGGGCGGAAGTCGCAGGTATTTTCAATTTCCTACGGAACCGGTGATGGCATGCGATCCGCAGAAACCAACGGTGGTTTTCAGCCATCCGTGGTCATTGCTTCCGATGGTGATCTTTTGTTCCCCACCGTTCACGGGGTGTCCCGGGTAAGGATCAGAAAGATTAACACCCACCCCGACCCCCCTCCTGTATTTATTGAGCGGGTCGGATCCAACGGCAAATCCTTCTCAGGTAATCAACTCATTGAATTATCCCATCAGAGTGCCCATCTGGATATTCGATACACCGCCGTTACCTTCACCGACCCAACAAAAGTGCGGTTCCGGTACCGTCTGGAAGGACTGCAGGATAACTGGATTGAAGCAACAAACTCGAGAAATGCAGTTTTTCCCGGGTTGCCGCCCGGCGACTATCAATTTCGGGTTATTGCCTCGAACCATCTGGGCATCTGGAATGAAGAAGGTGCCGTTGTTAACATCAGTGTGCTTCCCCCTTTCTGGCAAACCTGGTGGTTCAGGCTGATCCTGATCACTGGCTTTTTATTCATCGGACCTGCCGTTTACTGGTGGCGGGTGTCGGCCCTTGAAAAGGAACGCCATCAGCAGGAGGCCTTTGCCCAGCAACTCATTGACTCGCAGGAAGCCGAGCGCCGGCGCATTGCCGCCGATCTGCACGACGGCCTGGGACAGCAGATTCTGGTCATTAAGAACCGGGCCGACCTGGCTCTCAAGCACCGGGACCTGAATGCAGAAATTTCTGAGCAACTCGAGGAAATCAGAAAAAATGCCATTTCTTCCATACAGGATGTCCGGCAGATTTCACACGACCTCAGACCGGTTCATCTGGAACAATTCGGATTGACCGATGCGTTGAACTCGCTTTGCGACCAGATTCAGTCCACTTCAGAAATTGAATGGAGTTACCACATTGATTCCATTGACGGATTGATTCCGCCAGAGAAAGAAATCAATTTTTACCGGATTATTCAGGAAGGGACCAACAACATTCTGAAACATTCAAAAGCCAGAGAAGCCTCTGTCATGGTTCGCTCTCTGGATGGAGTGCTTCATGCAAAGCTCTGGGACGATGGATCCGGTTTCAGGCCTGAACAGCGGACAGGTCGCGGGCTGGGCCTTTCGGGGATGCAAGAACGCGTGAAAACCCTGCGCGGAGCAACCATGGAAATTCAATCCTCACCGGGTAACGGAACTGTAATAAAAATCGCCATTCCACTTCAGTATGCCTGATCCGAAATTATCTATCCTGATTGCCGATGACCACGAACTCGTCCGGAAAGGTCTCCGGCATTTTCTGGACTCCCTGGCCCGGTTCGACATCACCGAAGCCCCTGACGGACTGACCGCTTATAACCTGATCTGCACGTCGAAACCGGCCATAGCCATTCTTGATGTACAGATGCCCGGCATGACCGGGCTGGAAATTGCCGCAGCCGTTTCCAGTCAGAAGGAACCTGTAAAAATCATCCTTCTCACCATGTTTAAAGATGAATCGGCTTTTAACCGGGCCCTCGATTCGGGTGTGAGAGGTTACATTCTGAAGGAAAACACGGTCAACGAGATACTGGATTCCATCAACCGGGTGCTGGAAGGCGGACATTATGTGAGTCCCGCACTGAACAGTTTTCTGGTTAACCGGACCACCCGACAGACAGGCACCGATTCATGGGTTCCTTCATCAGAGTCACTGACCAATTCCGAGATCAGGGTACTTAAACTGCTGGCCACCATGAAGACCAACCAGGAAATCGCCGAGGATCTGTCGGTCAGCATTAAAACCATTCACAACCACCGCAACAACATCTGTGTCAAGCTGGGATTGAGAGGGACTCACGCCCTGCTGAAATACGCCATCGAAAACGCCAACCGGTACTGACCAACCCTTTTCCGACCGTTTATCCCCCATTTGTAGGTAGTAGTACCTAGTAAAATGAGTACTTCTGCCTATACTCCGGTTTCCTAAATCCTGCCATCTTCATGGGTAACTACCGAAGGCCCGGCTGAATGAAACTGCTGATCGTTGATGACCATTCCGACATGCGAAAAACCCTCAGGACGATTGTCCAGGCGGGAGAAACCAGTCCGGTCGACTTTATAGAGTGCGATAACGGCGAAGAAGCCATCCGTCTGTTCAACATTCATCATCCCGATTTTGTGCTGATGGATATTCAATTGGGACGAATGGATGGATTTACTGCTTCCGAGCAGATTTCAAAACTCCACCCGGACGCACGGATCATTTTCGTTACCAGCCACCAATCTCCATCCTTCAGAAACCGGGCCATGAAACTGAACGCCATCGGAATGGTCCTGAAGGACAACCTGACCGAACTGACTGCCCTTTTACATTAAACAAACCAAAACGAGGAACCCATGAAAACTCTGCTACGACACTGGTTACTACCCATTATTGCGATGTTTTTAACATCCGCAATGGTGATTGCTCAACCTACCGTCACCTCAACAACACCCGCAAAAAATGCCATCAACCAACTGGCATCCACCAATATCCAGATTCAATTCAGTGAGGAAATGAATCAGGGTTCCCTGACAACCGGAACCATCAAGGTGTACGGCAGCATGACTGGTTATCATGCCGGTTCAATTTCGTATAACGCCGGTACCAATACAGCAACGGTTAATCCGTCAACCGATTTTGAATCGGGTGAGGTGGTAACTGTTACCGTTACAACCGGAGTAACCAATGGCTCTGCAGTGGCGCTGTCTGACGCATACAGCTGGAACTTTACCACTGCCAGCTCGCCCAGTGGAGAGTCCTACACATCCACCAATTACACAGTTGGATATGGACCCAGGGAAGTCAGAGTGGCCGATGTGGATAATGACGGTGACAACGATCTGGTGACAGTCAATTATGATTGGGATAATGCATCCGTCCTGAAAAACAACGGGGATG
The DNA here is from genome assembly GCA_013360915.1 of Bacteroidota bacterium. Classification (NCBI taxonomy): domain Bacteria; kingdom Pseudomonadati; phylum Bacteroidota; species Bacteroidota bacterium. The sequence goes on along the minus strand of JABWAT010000007.1, from coordinate 67,146 downwards.
GAACCTTCGCCACCAAAACCGATTACCCTTTGGGTGATAATCCGACACAGATAACGGTTGCAGACCTCAACAATGACAGTTACATGGATATCATTTCTGCAAACAGCTTCGGTCTTTCCCTGTCGGTTCTGATCAATAACGGAAACGGAACCTTTGCGGCGAAAGTTGATTATGCCACTCCTTTTCAGTCGCGCAGCCTGATTGCGACCGATGCCAACGGGGATGGATATCTGGATCTGATCGCACCGACCGAACGCGATGACTCGGTCTCTGTATTTATCAACAACGGAGATGGCACGTTTGCAGATGATGTTGAATACTTTACCGGTGACGGACCCTTTGGCGTGACGTCGGCCGATGTCGATGGCGATGGAGACCTGGACTTGATTACCTCCAATTATGCATCCAAAACCATTTCGGTTCTTCCCAATCTTGGAGACGGAACCTTTGGCAGCAAAACCGATTACAGTACCGGTGAGGCAGGACGGCATCTGACCTCTGCTGATTTGGATGGTGATGGCGATGCCGACGTGATTGTCGCCATTATTTCCGGTGCATCAAGCGGAAACATTGCCGTATTGAAAAACAACGGAGACGGAACCTTCGCTGCCAGAGTCGATTATTCCATGCCATTCGGTGCCTTTTACCCCAATGCACAGGATGTGGATGGCGATGGAGATATCGATATTCTCTGTGCAAATTCTGCTCCTGGAAGCAGTGTGGCCCTGTTAAAAAATAACGGTAACGGCACCTTTGCCGCCAAAGTCGATCTGGTCACTGGTTTCAGCACCTTCAGTGTGGCTGCAGCCGATCTGGATGGTAACGGGACGATTGATTTAGCCACCGGACAGTCAGGCACCAATCAGGTTACTGTTAAGCTGAATATTGTTCCGCCGACCGTGTCTTCCACAACGCCAACGGCTCAGGCCATCGATGCAACCACCGACGGCAACATTACCATCACCTTCGACCAGGCCATGTTTGCCGATTCGATCAATGCACGGACCATTCTCGTTAACGGTTCTCAATCGGGAAATCATGGTGGCAGTCTTTCCTATAACAGCGGAACGTATACCGCCACCTTTAACCCAACCTCTGACTTTGTTCCGGGTGAAAAGGTATCCGTTGTGGTGACCACCCGTGTTCAGAACAGCCAGCGTGCGGCCATGTCTTTGCCCTATGTGTTCCAATTCAATACGGTTCTTAAAGGAGATCTCATATCCAGCCAGAACTCTAAGTTCTTCCCGGGAACCAAGCCCTACGGCGTGGCTCACGCCGATTTTGACGATGATGGTGATCTGGATATGATTTTCCCGAATGCAGAAAAGGACAGCATCACCATTCTGTCCAATAATGGCTCGGGAACCTTCACCACCGCAACCACCCTGTTCACCGGGGCTTCCACCTTGCCAAACAGTCTATCCGTTGCCGACTTCGATCGGGATGGTGACATGGATTTTGTCATCACCCAGTACTTGAGCAACGGCATCAGCGTTTACCTGAACAATGGCTCCTTCTCATTTACCAGCACCTTCTATGGCGCACAAAGTGGAACCACCACCGCTGTTATCGGTGACTATGATGGCGATGGAGATCTGGATATTGCCGTTTACAACCGGATGGCAATCAGTCTTTCGGTGTTTATGAACAACGGGGATGGAACGTTTGCGTCTGCAGCCAATAAATCACTGTTTGCTTCTTCCATGAACAGAATCCGGACAGCCGATATCGACAATGATGGTGATCTTGATCTGTTGATCGGGGGAGAGAGTCAAACCGTGTTTCTCATGAAAAACAATGGGAATGGGACGTTTGCCACTGAAGTCAATCTGGGATTCACCAATATTTCTGACTTTGATCTGGCCGATCTGAATGAAGACGGTAACCTGGATCTGATCACCGTTCATCAGCTCAGTAACAAGGTAACGGTCTCTGCCGGCAACGGTAATGGAACTTTTGCATCAGGAACCGATTTTTCTTTCGTAAATCCATCATCGGTTACTTTTATGGACCTCGGTTACGATGGTGATACCGATATCATTGTTGCCGCACAGGATGGAGATTTTTATGATGAAATCCATTACCTCACCAACAACGGTTCAGGAAGTTTCACCAAAGAATATGGCTTTTATGCTTTGTTGACGGGATATGAATATTCGTATCTCGGATATCCTGTACTTTCCACCGCTGATATCAATGGGGATGGCGATCTGGATCTGGTTCAGACCAGCCGGCTGAACAGCTACGTGGCTATTTATCAATCGTCCGATTTTGTAACGGTGACCTCGCTTTCACCAGCACCAAACTCGATTGATGTGTCTGCTTCCACCTCCCTGACTGCTACCCTGAATTATGATGCAGATCCGGTAACCATCAACAGCACCACGGTGAGGCTGATCGGGTCCGGTGCCGGGCTTGTTGCCGGTTCGGTTTCCTTTGATTCACCCAGCCGGACCATTACGTTTGATCCAACATCAGACCTTAAACCCGGACAGACTTACATCCTATCCGTATCCGATTCGGTTTCCAGTCTGAACGGAACCCATCTGTATACCGGACGATCGACCGAATTCACCGTGGCCACTGCCGGAGATGGCAAAGGCCATTTTGTGTTGGGGAGTACCCTCACGTTCGATAACGGGACGTATCCCGATCAATTAGTTGTTGGTGATCTGAATGGAGACGGGCATCAGGATGTTGTGGCCACGACCGGTTATTACGGAACCGGATATGTGCTGCTGAACAACGGAGATGGAACCTTTGCAGCTCCTGTTTCCCTGGGTTATTCAAAGGCTTACATTGCCCATCTGCGGCTGGCTGATATGGATTCAGATGGCGATCTGGATGTGGTTATTGGCCGATCCGGTAATTCAAGTCTGGATGTGTTATCCAATAACGGCAGTGCTTCCTTCACTGAAGCGGTTTCTTACGGTTCATTTGCTACTTATTATGATAACCTGCTTGCCAAGGATATCAGCAGCGATGGATTTGCTGATCTGATTCAGCGATATGGAGGATCCAGCGGACCGATTTTCGCGATCAATAATGGCAATTGGACTTTCAATGGTGATATCAAACAAATAGACTGGAGTTCATCCGACCTCGAGATCATTGACCTCGATAATGACGGAGACCAGGATTTTGTTATGTCTTACAGTCAGAACGGATATTCCCGGTTGGGGATTGCCCTGAACGATCGGACCAAAGCCGATGGGTACCAGCAATTTGGTGAACCCTATTTCATTGAAACCGACCTTGCTCCCAAACTGATTAAGGCGGCCGATTTTGATTCCGATGGCGATGTGGATTTTGTTGCCACAACCACCGATGGTCTTTCCTTTTTCATCCTGAAAAATAACGGAAACGGGACGTTTTCTGCACAACCTGCCACCCCGGTTGAATTGGCGATTAAATCGTTTAACATCGGCGATCTGAATGGCGATGGCGACCTGGATCTGGTGTTTACAAGCAATGAGCACGACAGCAACAGCAAAACATACATCATGGCTTACTACAATTCCGGCACCGGATCGTTCAGTAACTCGGCTTCCTTTACGATTCCGGAGTACTATTTCAGAAGTCTGAATCTGGCAGATGCCGATTCGGATGGTGATCTGGATTTTGTTACCATTTACGGTGGATATGTCGGCCCGGATTTTCTGTTAAAGCTGGGTGTTTACGAGAACACCACGGCCGTTGCGCCTACGGCAGAAGCAACTGGTGTGGCTTCCTCGGGGAATCTGGGGTCAAAAATCACCCTGAATTGGACAAAAGGTGGCGGAAGCCGACATCTGGTCGTCGTTAAAGCAGGCGGCGCTGTAAGTACCACACCTGCTGATAACGGGAATTACATAGCTGATTCCAATTTTGGTTCGGGCAGCGATCTCGGTGGCGGCAACTTTGTTGTCTATGCCGGTGGAGGCAATACAGTAAACCTCTCTGGCTTGTCATTGAATACCCAATACCATGTGGCTGTATTCACCTTTAATGGAAATGAAGGCGACGACGTGTTTTACACAACCAATGCCGCAACTGGTACCTTCACCACCAATTCCAAAGATGGCTACCCGTTTGCAACAACACCGGGAACCGCCTTGTCCTTTAACGGATCCTCCTCTGCAGCGGAATTTTCTTATGAAACTGAGCTGCCAAAGGACATCACCATTCAGATGTGGGTGAAAGTGGCTGATTCCTCGTCCGTTGCTGCCTTCTTTGTCAGGGGAGACTCTCAGGGTATTGCCGGTGGTGATCGTGTTAAAGGACCAGATAGTAAACCATTAACAGATGGGAAAACCGATGAGCGTCGTTCCATATCAAAAATGACCTCATCAGGTGAGTCAGAGTACTACTATCCCATTCATCTCGGCATAAATGGCGGATATTTATATGCCAGTATTTATGATGATGATGCGGGTGACCCTGTTACCATCACCGGAACGGATCTTGTCAGAAGCAATCAATGGTATCATGTGGCACTGACGATGCACAGAGATGCTGATGATTATTCGAACGGGACCTTTTATGTGAATGGAAATTCGGTCGGTACTTACAGCAACGTGTACTACAACGACTATGATTACAGTTTTGTACTTGGGTATGATGGGGATGTGTATTTTGCTGGACAGGTAGATGAGCTACAGATCCGTGACAAAGTATTGACCGCTCAGGAAATCCGATCTGGCATGCATACCACCTTAAGCGGATTCCCGGAAAATGTTCTGGGATACTGGCAGTTTAATGACGGCTCGGGAACCACTGCCTCGCAACTGATCAATAATCAGCTCTTCTATCTGGAAAATGTTACCTGGGTAACTTCCGGCGTGCCCATCGGTGAAGGGTCAGCAACTATTACCACCGGCGTAACCACCGGAGAACAAACAGTTGGAAATGCCACGCTTAACATGAGTGATGGATTCGACAATCCGGTTGATGTGGTGGTTTCTGAAGTGACTGCTGCACCTAATTCATGGCCGGAAGGTTACTCTGCGGCCGTTGGCGGAAAATATTTCGTGATTGAACTCTTCGGCGATCCGGGTACGTTCTCGGTCGATCTGACCCTGAACTTTGGAGAAGGGGTGCTGGATGAAGTGGTTGACCTCTACCCGCAATCCCTGAAACTGTACAAACGCAGTTCCACCTCAACTGGCGCCTGGACCGATCTGGGTGGTGCATCCTCTGCCGATCATCAGACCGGTATAGTTACCTGGACAGGAATCACCTCGTTCAGCCAGTTCTTACCAGTGTTTGATGAATCGACGGTTCCTGTCGAATTGTCTTCCTTTACGGTAACTCCTGCAGATGGACTTGTCCGTCTGAACTGGTCCACCGCGACCGAGACAAACAATTCCGGTTGGGAAATTGAGCAACGCGTCAGTACCAGCACGGTGAAGGGCACGTTTAAATCGGTTGGATTTGTCGCCGGAAAGGGCACAACCACCGAAGCTCAGACCTATCAGTTTTCTGTACCGGTAACGGCAGCAGGTTCCATCGATTTCCGTCTGAAACAAATCGATACCGATGGCACGGTTTCCTACTCACGGATCCTGTCGGTTGACATGAAACCAACGGTTTTTGCACTGGGGCAAAATTACCCGAATCCGTTTAACCCGGTCACGGTAATAAATTACCAGTTGCCGGTAAAGAGTAAAGTGAGCCTGAAGGTTTATGATGTCACCGGCCGTTTAATCACCACCCTGGTGGATGGTCAGATTGAAGCCGGCGTTCATTCGGTGACCTTCAACGCTTCCGGACTTGCAACAGGTGTCTATTTCTACCAGATCGAAGCCGGTTCCTTCCGGTCTGTAAAAAAACTCACACTGGTGAAATAAAAAACAGGCATAGAAATCATAAAATGCGCTAAGTGGTTAACTGAATAACACTTAGCGCATTTTTTTTCTGTGTAATCGGGCACTTGTTGTTTGTAATCAGAATCCACCCATTTTTTAGGAGAAAAATCAATGAACCATGCTAAAGCGTTGTGGACCGCAGTCCTACTTGGATTAAGCACTACCCTTGCTGCACAAACAGCCGTTCAACCTTCCGGTGCAGGAACAGCCGGAGATCCGTACCAGATTGCCACACTGGATAACCTGTATTGGGTAACCCAGAACCAGTCATCCTGGAGTGGTTATTTTATTCAAACCGCCAATATCAACGCCTCTGCAACTTCGACCTGGGATGGTGGAGCCGGCTTTACGCCCATCGGAAATGGTTCAACCAACTATTTCACCGGAAGTTACAATGGTAAAGGTCACACGATTACTGGTATTTACATCAACAGACCAACCGTTGATTATGTTGGCGTATTTGGCTTAAGCCATGGCACCGGAAGCATTGATAGCCTTGGGGTAAAAAATGTCAATATAACCGGTAAAAGATATGTGGGCGGACTCATTGGTCTGAATAATAGCAGCACCCGTTCTGTTTCAAATACATACAGTACCGGGACTGTAAAAGGAAACTCAGGAACGGCAGGAGGTCTTGTCGGGAGCAACGGCGGTTCAATAACCAATTCCTATTCAACCTGCAACGTGAGCGGTAGTTCAACAACAATCGGGGGGCTTGTTGGCTTTAACGCCAGTTCGGGTTCAATTTCTAAATCCTTTGCCACCGGAAATGCAACCAGTAGTTCTTTTCAGGTTGGCGGGTTGGTTGGACAAAACAGTGGCACCCTCGCAAATACCTATTCAACCGGAAGGGTAAGCGGTAGTTATTGGGTAGGCGGACTAGTTGGATATAACAATTATTCAGGAGTCATTAATTATTCTTTCGCAACCGGCAATATTCCCGTAAATGATCCCGACACAGGTGGACTTGTCGGTGGGAACGGCTCTGGTGGAACCATTTCGAATTCCTTTTGGGATACCGAAACATCCGGAAAAGCATCGAGTCACGGTGGCACGGGAAAAACGACCGCTCAAATGAAAACTCAATCGACCTTCACCGATGCAGGGTGGGATTTCATCACGGAAACCACCAACGGAACCAATGACATCTGGGAAATTAACGGTACTGATAATTCGGGATATCCCAAATTAACCTGGTGGGTATTTATCCCAACACCGCTTCAAATCACTACTATTCAGCCTGTAAAAAACAAATTAAATGTTCAGACCAATTCCAATATTGAAATCACCTTCGACACCAAGGTTTCCTCTGCAACCGTGCATTCCATTTCCATCCCTCTTATCGGATCGATAAATGGAAATTATTCAGCAACCTATTCACTCAATGTGGATTCGACTCTTTTAACGATCAACCCTGATCAGGATTTTGCTGCAGGTGAAGTAATTACTGTTGTGGTCACCGATTCTGTCAAAAACAAAGAAGGCGGTTCCCTTCAAAAACCTTTGGTCTGGACCTTTTCTGCAAAATCGGATAAAGCAGAAACGTTTGCCCCGGCTGTCAACTATCCTGTAACCGGAAATCCATTCTTTGCGCAGGCAACCGACATGAATGGTGATGGTCATCCGGACCTGGTAACGGCCAATTGGGTGTCTGAAGAAGTCTCCGTGCTGTTAAATGCCGGGGATGGAACGTTCGGATCTGCTAATTCATTCACCATCGGTGGCGTTCCCAATAATTTTTTCGCTGCCGATCTCGATAACGATGGGGATCTTGATTTTATTTCGGTGAACACCGATGATGACAATGATATTTCCGTCCTGATCAATAATGGAGATGGAACCATTGCCAGTCCGGTAAAATATCCGATCGGGGATGGAACTTGGACGGCAACAGCAGGCGACATTGATGGCGACGGAGACATTGATCTGATTTCAGGAAATTCCTGGGCATACACCCTTTCGGTTTTTCCGAATAATGGCAATGGAACCTTTGCCGAAAAAGTAAACTTTGAAACCAACAATAATACCTCATTTATCACATCATCCGATGTAGACAATGACGGCGATCTTGATCTGGTAACGGTTAATTATTGGGAAAACAATGGAACGGTTTTTAAAAACAACGGATCCGGTTCTTTCGATGGCGGAACCGATTTTTCAATTGGTCTTAAAGTCGGATCGCTGACCTCGGGTGATGTCGATTCGGATGGTGACGCAGATATCATTACCACCAGTTATGGTGACAGCCTTGTTTCTGTGCTTTTAAATAATGGATCCGGATCCTTTTCCGGTCAGGTAAACTATCATGCAGGCGGGGCCTGGGGTGTGGTTGCCAGCGACATTGATGGCGATGGAGACCTAGACATACTGACCCGGAATTATCCTGCTGACCGGTTTTCCATTCTGAGAAACTACGGAAATGGCTCCTTTGCCCCGGAAAAGACCGTTGGAGCGGCCGACACACCGGCATGGATCTACACAGCCGATCTGGATGGCGATGGCGATCTGGATGTCATCGTGCCGAATGATGAATCCAATTCGGTATCGGTCTTTATCGCCGGACTGTTCCCGGAAGGCACCAATGAAACCGCCGGTGAATTTTCCGATGCGACCTACAATTCAACCACGTCACTCACCGGAAATGTAACCGTTACCGGCACGCTTACGGTTGGCGGACAAATTACCACTGGTTCAAACACGATTGATCTGGGGACAACCGGTTTATTATCCGGCGAAACATCGGCCAATTACATTCAGGGGTCGGTGCAGGCCACACGGGTGATTTCATCCTCTCAATCCAACATCGGCGGAATGGGTATCTCAATCGATCCGCAGTCGAATAATCTTGGAGCCACCACCATCAAGCGCGAAACCGGAACCTCGGAACACCAGGATGGTATCAAACAGGTATGGACCATTACTCCGCAGACCCAACCCTCCGGACCGGTCACCGTTACACTCTCGTGGCCGTCCTCCAATGACAATGGAGTGAACCTGGCCGATCTGGTGGTGTTTAAAAGCGGCGATGGCGGAGAGAACTGGGATGTGGTGACCGCCGTTTTAAACACCGATTCCGATCCGCGAACCGCGACTTTCACCATTACCTCCTTCTCAGTATTTACTCTCGGGGAAACCGGTTCACTTCCGGTTGAACTGGCCGGCTTTTCTGCTGAGGCTTTTGGAGACCGCGTGAATCTGAAATGGTCCACCGCAACCGAAACCAACAACAGCGGCTGGGAAGTGGAAATGCAGGAGTCAGGAGTCAGGAGTCAGAAGTCAGAATGGATGGCTGTTGGTTTTGTTCCGGGCAAGGGAACGACCACTGAACGTCAGAATTACTCATATTCTGTTTCCGATCTAAAAACGAAGCAGGTCAGTTTCCGTCTGAAACAGATCGACAATGATGGCACGGTTTCCTATTCACAGATCCTGTCGGTTGACCTGAAACCGAGTGTTTTTGCACTTGAACAGAATTACCCGAATCCGTTTAATCCGGTTACAGTGATCAGCTACCAGTTACCTGTAAAAAGCAAGGTGAGCCTGAAGGTGTATGATGTCACCGGCCGGTTAATCACAACACTCGTGGATGGTCAGGTTGAAGCTGGTTTCCATTCGGTTACTTTCAACGCAGCCGGACTGGCCACCGGGGTTTATCTCTATCAGATCGAAGCCGGTTCCTTCCGGTCGGTCAGGAAACTCACGCTGGTGAAGTAACTCTTCTTACTGCCTCTGTAAAGAAACGGCTGTCCGGGTTAACCGGGCAGCCGTTTTTTATTTTACCCCCTGCCGGAATCTGTGCCCGTCCTCACGCCGGACAAGAAAATAGGTACTTCTACCTAGAAGAATAGGTACTTCTGCCTATTCCCACGATTTCGAAATCCTCGCATCTTCACAGCACAGGATTCTGCACCACAAGGGCACTCCTTCAGATTTTTAACAACTATGAGGCTAAAATGAAAAAACTGGTAAAGTCCATGATGCTGAGTGCCGTTTTCAGTATCCTGATGGCAGCGGGCTCCTTCGCTCAGTCAGACCGTTCAACGGCTCCGTCCGTTTCACCAACCACTGCTGTCATGGCAGCAGGAAATTTTGACGCACAGGCCTGGTATTATTCAGGCGGGTATGTAAACAATGTAACCACCGCCGATGTGAATGGTGATGGAAAGCAGGATATTGTTGCCTCCAATGACTTCGATGAGAATCTGATCGTTGTTTTACTGGGAAATGGGGATGGTACCTTTCAGAAACGAACCGGCTTCTCAACTGGTTCGTCCGTGTCCTACCTGGCGGTTGCCGATCTGAACGGCGACGGAAAACAGGATGTCGTGACAGCCGATGATGGTAGCAATCAGGTGAATGTTCATCTGAATCAGGGAAGCAGCCTGTATTCCACAAAAACATCATACGCCACCGATGATTGGCCCAATACCCTCGTCCTGGCCGATCTGGATGGCGATGGGGATAAGGATATTGCAACAGCCAATTATACCGGGGGTACTCTATCCATTCTGAAAAACAATGGAGACGGAACATTTGCAGCAAAATCGGATCATCCTGTCGGATCCGATCCATACATAATCAAAGCCGGTGACCTCGATGGCGACGGGGATATTGACCTCATCAACACCTATGAGTATTCAGATGTGATTTCGGTGTCGAAAAACAACGGAAACGGAACCTTTGCCGCCTTTGTCGATTACACCGGCGGGTCGACCCTTCGCGGATTGGCACTTGCCAACATCGACGGGGATTCTGATCTGGATATCATTGCTTCTGACTTTGATTCGAACAATTTCCGGATTTTTACCAACAATGGCAGTGGTGTGTTTACGGCCAGTGCCGGTCCGGCGTTTTCCGGTGGTCAGGATGGGATTCTTGCCACCGATGTGGATGGGGATGGAGATTTCGACCTGGTGGCAGAAGTTGGTGCCAAAATTTCAATTGCACTGAACAATGGAGCAGGCTCTTTTGCAACTCCTGTCAATTACCTGACGCTGGATACGATTGTATCCGAAGGGGGAGCAGCCGATTTTAATGCTGACGGGAAAATAGATCTGGTTTTTCCCATGTATGATCCTTCCGATATAACAACTCGTGTCATGGTTTTCCTGAATGATAAACCGGTTTTCCCGACCATTTCATCTCATTCCCCAACCAAACACCAATTGGATATCAGTGCCTCTGCCGATATAACCATCACTTTCAGCCGTGATATGAACAGCGGCACCTTTACCAATTCAACGATTCTGATATCCGGTTCAATATCGGGTGTTCATCCGGCCACTTTTTCTTATAACTCTGGTACAAAAGTCCTGACAATCAATCCGACCAGCGATTTTAAACCGGGCGAAGTGGTTACTGTATTGGTCAGTACCGGTGTTAAAACCGCAGATAACGCGGCGCTTTCCAAGGAATATCAGTTTTCCTATACCGTTGCAACTGCAAACAGCACTGGAATCCTGACATCTAAAACCGATTTTACAACCGGCTCAACACCCAATCAGGTTTTGACTGCTGATCTGGATGGCGATGGAGATGCCGATGTGGTGACTGCCAATTACGAAGCAAATACAATTTCTGTCTTATTGAACAATGGCAGTGGTGCTTTGGGAACCAAAACCGATTATGCCACTGGTTCCCGTCCTTCAGGCTTTGATGCAGCCGATATTGATCTGGATGGCGATCTGGATCTGGTGGTTGCCAACTACTGGGATAACACCTATTCCATTTTTAAAAACAATGGCAACGGTACCTTCGCTGCTCAGGTGAGTGAAGCAGGTGGCGATAGCCCGTACGGAATTGCAATTGCCGATATTAATGGGGATAAATATCCGGATTTGCTGATCACCAGTAACAGCAGTTCATCGGGTGCGCCGGTAAACTTTTTCTCAAATGATGGTGATGGGACTTTTACGTTGTCAGCCACGTTTGACGGTTCTGCCAACATGTACAACATTGTTGCCGGTGATGTGAATAATGACGGGTTTCCCGATGCCATGTATACCTCGGAAAGGGGAAGCAGTTGGTATTACCCGATCAACAATTCGGATGGTACTTTTTCGAGCAGGTATCAGGATATTCAGGATCTCGATTCGAGGGGACTTGTACTTGCCGATCTGAATAACGATGGCTATCTGGACCTCGTGAAAGTCGATAACTACTACGAAAAAGCCATGGTCCTGCTCACATCAGGCGGTAATTTTGCGTCTTCATCAGTTGATTACTCGATTGGTAATGCCCCCGAAGGTATCACTGCTGTTGATATTGATGGCGACGGGGATCTTGATCTCGTGGCTGTGAATTCCGGAGATGACAACATTTCTGTGCTGAAAAATAACGGCAACGGCACCTTTGCTGCCAAAGTCGATTATGCGGTGGGCAACAATCCGAAAAACATTGCCTTTGCCGATATGGATGGCGATGGAGATGCCGATTTTGTGGTCACCAATTATGATGACAATACGGTGTCGGTATATATGAATGGCGCACCTCCTCCCGTCATTTCATCGGTCAGTCCGACAATCAATGCGATTGATGTTGCCAAATCCTCCTCCATCACGGTCACCTTCGATAAAGCCATGAACAGTGGCAGCCTCACCACCAGCACCATTCAGGTGACCAGTCAGGTGAAAGGAAAGGTGCCGGGTTCAGTTTCTTATAATTCCGGCAACATGACGGCTACTTTTGATCCGACTACCGATTTTGTTGCAGGTGATGTGGTGACTTTTGCCATCACATCGGGCGTACAAAGCAGTGATGGCGCCTCCCTGTTGGCGACCAAATCTTATCGCTTCACCGTTGGATATGATGGTGGCGGTGAATTCGGAAGTTCAGCCACCTACAGCCTGGGCTCCTTCCCGGGCCATATCACAACCACCGATGTGGATAGTGATGGTGATCTGGATATTGCTGTTGTCAATTATGGAAATACAAATGTCTCTGTATTAAAAAACAACGGCGATGGTACCTATGCTGCCCGCGTGAACTATACGACTGGCTCGGGACCTGTTGGCATTACCACTGCCGATGTGAATGGAGATGATCATCCCGATCTGGTGGTGACCAACAATGGAGCTGCCTCGGTTTCTGTATTTATCAATAACGGAGACGGAACGTTTGCTACCAAAGTGGATTATTCCACTGGTACCAACCCGGTAATTGTGAGCAGTGCCGATGTGGATAACGATGGGGATCTGGATTTGGCTGTCTCCAACAACGGATCATCAACCATTTCCGTCCTGAAGAACAATGGCAACGGTACCTTTGCCTCCAAGGTTGATTACCCGACTGGCACAAGTCCGGTTGGAAGCGGATTTGCCGATTTCAACAATGATGGCCTTCCCGACCTGGTATCGTCCAATCAGTCGGCCAACACCATTTCAATCCTGCTCAATACCGGAGCCGGAGCCTTTGGAACCAAAACCGATTATGGGACGGGTTCGTCACCGCAGAACATTACCCTGTCCGATCTGGATGCCGATGGGGACATCGACGTTACTGTCACCAATAACAGTTCCGCTTCCATATCTGTCCTTAAAAACAATGGCAATGGAACCTTTGCAACAAAAGTTGACTATACGACAGGTGCCAATCCGTTCGCAATCACCTCTGCCGATATGGATGGGGATGGGGATATCGATGTAATGGTTACCAATTTTGGAGCCTCAACGGTCTCGGTTTTTGCAAACAATGGCAATGGTACCTTTGCTGCCAAATCAGACAAAACGGTGGGTGGCAACTCCTATGGAATTACCGCAGGAGATGTGGATAGCAATGGAACAGCCGATGTGATCACTGCAAATAACAACACCAGCAATCTGACCATTTTGCTAAACCTGGTACCGCCCACCGTCACCTCGGTGACCCCATCAAAAAATGCGGTGAATATTGCAGCCTCCGCATCTGTGTCCGCAGTTTTCAGCAAGGCCATGGACAGCAATACCCTGACTGCCTCCACGGTGGTAGTAACCGGTTCACACACCGGCAGGAAAACAGGGACCATTTCCTATAATTCAGGAAACAATACGCTCACATTCGATCCGACCTCCGACTTTAAAACGGGTGAAGTGGTGTCGGTGACACTGACCAGTTCGGTTAAAAGTTCGGATAATGCAAGCCTGGATGATTATGTATGGAGCTATACAGTTGCCGGAACCAGCGGAGGTGAATTCGGAAGCACAAACACCTACTCACTGGGAACCCAGCCGGGACATATCCTCTCTTCCGATTTTGATGGTGACGGTGATCTCGATCTGGCTGCCGTCAATTATGGCAACGACAACGTTTCCGTTCTTTTAAACAACGGCAATGGAACCTTTGCAGACCGGGTGAATTATACCACCGGTGATGCCCCGATTGGTTTAGCTGCCAGTGATGTGGATGGGGATGGGGATGTCGATCTTCTGGTTCCGAATAACAATACCACCACGCTCTCTGTTCTTAAAAACAATGGGGATGGTACGTTTGCTGCCAAGGTGGATATCACAACCGGATCCAATCCGCTGATTCCTGCCACCGCCGACTTTGATGGAGATGGTGATCAGGATGTCGCCGTGACCAATTTCGGTTCCTCCTCGATTTCTGTTCTGATGAATAACGGAACGGGTACCTATGCAGCCAAAGTCGACTATTCCACGGGAACTCAGCCGGTTGGATTGTCGGCTGCCGATGTGAACGGAGATGGCCATGTCGACCTCGTGGGTGCCAATTATGGCAATTCAAATGTGTCGGTCTACGTGAATAATGGAAATGGTACTTTCGCCGCGCGCATTAATTACACCGTTGGAACCAATCCGCAAAACCTGACATTGGGTGACATGGATGGGGATGGTGACATGGATATCATTTCTGCCAACTGGACAGCCGGTTCATTTTCCATTCTGAAAAACAATGGGGATGGAACCTTTGCTGCCAAAACCGATTATACCGCGGCGACCAATCCTTATGTGGCCCGGGTTGCCGACATCGATGCCGATGGAGACCTGGACGTTCTCATTTCCAACTTCAGTTCCAATTCGGTGTCGGTATTTAAGAATCAGGGAACCGGAACGTTCGATGCCAAAACAGATAAGGCAGTGGGGGCTGTTCCTTACGGGATGAATACAGGTGATGTCGATGGCAACGGAAGCATCGATATGTTCACTGCCAATAACACCGGATCGACCATTACGGTATGGTATAATGCCCCCAATCCGGTAGTATCGTCTGTGACTCCTGCACAAAATGGTCTCAATGCAGCCCCATCCGCCTCTCCGGCTGCGACCTTTGACCAGGCCATGAGTTCCGGCACGTTTTCAACTTCCACCGTCCGCGTTTCGGGTTCGCAGTCTGGATATCATACCGGAACGTTGAGTTACGACAACGGAACCTTCACCACCACTTACAATCCGGAAACCGATTTTATGGCGGGTGAAGAAGTAACGGTAACGATCAAATCATCAGTTGAAAGTTCGTTTGGTTCCAACATGGAACAGGCTTTCACCTGGACCTACATCGTCGATGCCGATTCTTCAGGAACCTTTGCCTCGGCGGTATCCATGGAAGCCGCATCCAATCCATCAGCCGTTACCGCTGCCGATCTGAACAATGACGGATATCCCGATGTGGTGACTGCCAATTATATTGGTAGTTCGTTATCGGTTTTCCTCAGCAAGGGAGACGGAACCCTGAATGCAAAAACCGATCTCGGTGTCGGAACCAATCCGTGGGGTGTTCATGCTGTTGATGTGGATGGTGATGGTGATCTCGATCTGATCTCAGCCAATTCCCTGAACAGCACCTTGTCGCAATTTAAGAACAATGGCAACGGAACCTTCGCAGCAAAAACCGATATCACCACAGGTAATTCACCCTGGGGAGTAACCTCTGCTGATATCGATGGCGATGGCGACATGGATCTGATCACCGGTAATTATTATGAGCATACCATCGGCGTTCTTAAAAACAACGGTGACGGAACCTATGCCGCCATGGTGACCTACTCCTCCGGACAGAAACCTTTCAACATGGTCATGACCGATGTGGATAAGGACGGCGATCTGGATGTAGTTGCCTCGACCTGGGACTCCTCCACCCTGACCGTTCTCAAAAACAACGGCGACGGAACCTTCGCTGCAAAGGCGGAATATGGTGCCGGTGGAAAACCACGCGGTCTTTCTGCAGCCGATTTTAATGGCGATGGCCATGTTGATCTTGTAACCGCCTGTTTCTTCCCGGAAAGTAAGCTTTCCGTTCTGATGAACAACGGTGACGGAACATTCGCCTCCTCGGTTTCCTATGGCTCTGCGGCCAAACCCGATGGGGTGGCCACAGCCGATATCGATGGCGATGGCGACATGGATATCCTTGCTGCCTGCAGCGATGCCAACGCCGTTTACATCCTGAAGAATGCCGGAAATGGCACCTTTGGAAACGGTGAATCGAAAGGAACAGGCGGCTATCCCTCCGATGTGGTTGCAACCGATCTGGACCGCGATGGCAGTATGGACCTGGTCAGTTCCAATTATTCAGGTGGGTCCATTTCCATCATCATGAACAATTCGGGTAACAATGCCTCCAGCGGTACATTTGCCAATGTGACTTACAGTGCTCCAACCTCCCTTTCCGGTGACCTCGATGTGACCGGTACGCTCACCGTCGGAGCCCAGATAAACACCAGTGGCAACACCATCAACCTCGGAACAACCGGTACCCTCACCGGAGAGACACCGGCTAACTACATCGTTGGTACCATTCAGACCACCCGCGAAATCACAACTTCCCAGAACAACATCGGCGGATTGGGAATTTCCATCGATCCGCAGTCAAATAATCTGGGCAATACCGTGATCAAACGGGAAACAGGGTCTTCTGAACATCAGGATGCCATTAAACAAATCTGGACCATCACCCCGCAAACTCAACCAAGCGGACCGGTCACGGTTACCCTTACCTGGCCATCCACCAACGACAATGGCGTGAATCTGGCCGATCTGGTGGTGTTTAAGAGCGGTGACGGTGGCGAGAACTGGGACATTGTAACGGCTGAGATCAATACCTCAACCGATCCGCGGACTGCCACGTTCACCATAACCTCATTCTCCATTTTCACATTGGGTGAAAGTTCTTCTCTTCCGGTTGAACTGGCTTCCTTCTCCATCGATGTGAATGGTCCTGCCGTTCATCTGAAATGGATGACCTCGACCGAAACCAACAACAGCGGGTGGGAAGTGGAAATGAAAACCAAAGGTTCGGTGGTTGAGCAGAGTCGAAACCACACAGAAGAAAGCAGCTGGGAGAAAGTGGGCTTTGTTGCCGGAAAGGGAACGACCACCGACGCTCAAACGTATTCTTACACCGTTTCAGGAATCAAGGCCAACCGGGCTGAATTCCGCCTGAAACAGATCGATACGGATGGTTCGTTTACCTACTCGCACATCCTGTCGGTTGACCTTAAACCGTCCGACTATGAACTAGCTCAGAACTTCCCGAATCCGTTCAACCCGGTAACGATGATCAGTTACCAGGTACCAGTGAGCGGCGAAGTGAGTCTGAAGGTGTATGATGTAACCGGCCGGTTGGTCAGTACACTGGTCAATCAGTCGGTTGAAGCCGGATTCCATTCGGTCTCCTTCAACGCATCGGGACTTTCCAGCGGATTGTACTTCTATGTGCTGGAAGCCGGTTCCTTCCGGTCGGTTAAGAAACTGACGTTGCTGAAATAAGAGAAGCTGTACGTAAAGCCGCAAAGACGCTAAGTTATTTAATAACATATACTTAGTGTTCTTTGCGGCTTTTATTTTTCAACACTCTCTGTGTAACAACATGTGTTGTGACTGATAGCCCGGGACCAATACAAGCAACCCTTACATGGCAGAAACCACCCGCCGGTGATAGTTAATCTGACCAAGATGGTAATTCAGGTGGCCATTCAGGTGAATCAGAAAATAACCACTTTTCATTGGTTTCTTAAAAACCTCAATAGGGTATAGTTCTTCTAAATCCGTTTCCGGCATGCTAATCAGTCCCGCCAATGCCGCCTCTTTTGCAGCAACCACTTTTTCGACCACCTGTTCCTTCGTCAGGCCATTCATCGAAAATTCTGACTCGCGGTCCCTGGTATAATCTGCCTTCCCGATTAACTTACCAATAAACAAGTGAATATTGCCAGCCAGGTGCAAAGCCAGGTTTCCGCCCGTATTTGTGGTTCCGGGAAGAACCTTCCACAGACTTCCATCATCCGGGTACAGGCCGATTTCCTCAATCAACCTGTTAATATCCCTTTCAAACAGTTGTTCAAGCCAGAGCAGCGTGCCAGTCTTTGTCATCGGATCGTCTCGGGAATTGGTTGATTTTCCGGAATAAATTTCATCGAAACCGAGTTCACACAATGCCGGGTGTTTTTGCGTGTAAATCCCTCACCCAGAAACACATGTCCCAGATGTCCTCCGCAATTCGAACAGAGAATTTCCGTCCGCTCACCATCGGCATCGGTTTGCCGGATAACGGCCCCCGGAATTTCATCATCAAAGCTCGGCCACCCGCAGTGCGACTCAAATTTATCGGCCGACTGGTAAAGCGGCAGGTTGCACCGGCGGCAGACATAGGTACCCGGTTCCTTCAGATGGGTATACTCGCCGGTGAAGGCCCGTTCGGTTCCTTTATGGATCAGAACATAGGTTTCGAACTCATTAAGCGGATTGTAGGACCGGCTGGTGTCGGCGGTGACGACCGCAGAATCCTTTACCTGTGCCGAGGTGCAGGAAACCATTGCCAATACCAGGCAACCCACGACCAACCCTGCTTTCAATCCACGGATTTTTTTAACTGACTGATTCATTTCTGTCTTATTCACTTTCTGGTTTTCTGATGGTTTCCGGCAGAACAGCTCCTTCCGGAAAGAACCGCATGGAAATGGAATTCACACAATGGCGGGTATTTTTTCTGGTGAACCGTTCACCCAGAAAAACATGCCCCAGATGCCCATCGCAATTGGAACACAAAATCTCGGTCCGGTAGCCGTCCCGGTCGGTTTCCCGGCGGACTGCACCCGGAATCTCGTCATCGAACGACGGCCAGCCACAATGGGAATCGAATTTATCAGACGACCGGTAAAGAGGCTGATTGCATTGCCGGCACAGATAGGTTCCGGCTGAATGGTTCGTGGTGTATTCCCCGGTAAACGGGTATTCGGTTCCCTTTTGAAGAATCACCCGTGCTTCTGCCGGGGTTAACGCGTTAAAACTGACTTTTTTCATGGTGGTTTTCCTTATTGGTCGTCTGGTCTGGCTTTTACTTACAAACAAAAGGGGGACTCTGCCGGTTTCATTTACCCCGCCGTGACCTTTCCGGGGAAAATCGCTACTTTTATCCCATGAATCAGTCCCCTAAAAAACCCAACGAGACCCGCCCCGACTGGGCTCCCGATCAACCAGATGATGCATTTGCGGTCAGAGTGGTTTCCGGTGTGGATGGCGGTCATGATGGACTGCCAGCCTCTGCACCACGCGATGCAGCACAGGCTTCATCCAAGCGACGACCCGACCTGTCCGTTGAAGACCATGTGAAAGGCGTTCTTGCCAATGAACGAACCGTTCTGGCCCGCACCATCACCCTGATCGAAAGTGCCAGTCCGCATCATCAGCAAAAAGCCCGGGCAGTTCTCGAACAACTTCTGCCACATGCTGGCCGTTCCATCCGGGTTGGAGTGTCGGGCGTTCCCGGTGCAGGAAAGAGCACCCTGATCGAGGCTCTTGGCATGTACCTCATCAGTCAGGGACACCGGGTGGCCGTTCTGGCGGTGGACCCAAGCAGCACGGTGACCCGCGGCAGCATCCTGGGTGATAAAACCCGCATGGAACAACTTTCCCGCGAACCCAATGCATTCATCCGTCCTTCGCCAAGCGGCGGAACCCTCGGTGGGGTCGCACGGAAAAGCCGCGAAACCATCACAGCCTGCGAAGCAGCGGGTTACGATGTCATTTTAATGGAAACGGTCGGAGTCGGTCAGAGTGAAATCACCGTCAGAAGCATGGTCGATTTTTTTATGCTGGTTCTGATTGCCGGCGGCGGAGATGAACTTCAGGGAATAAAAAAGGGAATCATCGAAATCACCGATGCAGTGGTGATTAACAAAGCCGATGGTGACAACATCCAGCGGGCGAAACTGGCCGTTGCCGATTACGCCCGGGCCCTTCACTGGCTGAAACCTGCCACCCGCGGCTGGGAAACCACCGCTTACCGGTGCTCGGCGGTGACCGGTGAGGGAATTTCTGACTTATGGGAAACCATTCTCCGGTTCGGGAAAATCACCCGTGAAAACGGTCAGTTCGATGAAAGACGACGGCAGCAGACCGTGGAATGGGTCCGGCAGATGATAGCCGATCACCTCATGGATGCCTTCTATCATCATGAGGCAGTAAAATCCATGCTGGATGAAGTGGATAGTCAGGTTCAATCCGGCAGTTTGCTTCCCTCTGCCGCTGTGGACCGGTTGCTCGGCGCCTTCCGGTCGGGTTCATAAAAGAACCGGCTGAGTGACCCGGATGAACCAGATCCCGGATTCCCTTCGGGCCCGATTCCCTCTTTCCTCTCCTCAAAAAAAAACCGGCCATTCAGCCGGTTTTTCCTTTCAGATCATTTTTTCTTCGATGGCTTCGCAGCCGGTTTGGCCTTTTCCGGCTTGTCAGCCGCCTTTTTCTTCGCAGCAGGCTTGGTGACCGGCTTTTTCTTTGCGGCCAGCTTCTGCGCTGTGGCACCCTTTTTAGGCTTCTTAGCCGGTTCAATCATCGACTGAACCAGTTCCTGATACCGGTACCCCGACTGACCCACCTGACGGATGGATGCAGACAAGGCCTGGTCAACTGACTTTTGCAGGTTTTCATCTGGACGGTCTGTGCCCGCCTCCAACTCAGTCAGAAGCAAACGGGTCAGCGATAACCAGGACACCATTTCATCCATCGATTCCTTGTTGAACCAAAGGACATCATTGTGCAGGTTAATCTGCAGGAACGGACGGATATGTTCCAGAGTCAGTGTCAGGGCTGTGGCTTGTGTCCATCCTTCAGCCCTGTGATTCCGGAACCGGTTGCTGAGCGTGCACATGGCCTGGAAGACCATGCCGTACCGCCAGGCATCATGATCACTGTATCCCGATTCACGCAGGGATTTTGTAAGAGTTTTAGTCAGATAAAAGGCATCACAGGCTGGTTTGTAGTCCGTTCCCGGCAAATTCCACCGATCAATCTGATCAGCGAGAAGCCATGGGATCGTCAGGTTCCAGTACAGAGAGGTTTTCTTATCTGATTGGTTTTTCGATCCGATAAAGGATCCAAGGACTGGCATGACTCCCTGATTAACCGGTCGTGACCAATGAATGAGTTTACGGTAAAGATTCAGCACGGCGTCTTTGCCCGATCCTTCCGTTTCACGGTGACCAAACAGGAAGCGAGCCCCATCCCCGATGTGGGACAGCTTCTCATTCAGCGTGTTCAGAATATCCGATTTGGGCTCCATGGTATCAGCACCCGAGGCGTAATACCCGATGGCACCCGGATTGATGGCCTGATACCAGGAATCGAAAATCGGCTTCAGTTTCATTTCGATAATGGCATCCTCAATGGATGGCACTCCCTTTCCATGCAGGAAGTTGGCAATATCCCGGTATGGCATGGCCTCGGTATGGGTTACCTGACGGAATTCCCAGAAAACATGGTACTCGAAGGCCTGCAGATCGAGGTGCATTCCCCGTTCCCATAATTCCTGTGTCGACCGGATAAATTCATTGCCGGTAATGGCATCGCGGAAAATGGTAAACTGGTTGTCATCGCCAACCGGAAGGGCCAGCCCTTGTCCCAGAACCCGCTGGGTCATGTGCCCCTTCGGATCCAGATAGGCCGCCGAGGTGCGCACCCATCCGCTGGTGTGTGCATACCGGTTGTGGAAGACCACCAGTGCCTTCTCATGACCGAACCGATTGCTGAATGCAAACACATCTTCGTTTACCCCGCCATGTCCGGTAAAGAAATCATAGAGTAAAAATTGCTCGACTTCTGCAAAGAGATACCGTTTTTTAATAACCGGGACCAATTCACGCATGTGACGATCGATCAGCCATTGATCGGGTTGTTCGTCCTTATACGCCTTCTTGTACTCCATGCCGTATTTTTCGGAGAACCCTTCAAACTGTCCGTGACCAAACATGGGAAGTCCGGGGAGCGTAGCCATCATGAGCGCCACACCAAAGTACTTGTCCCCTTTTCCGAACTGATTAACGGCAGTTTCTTCATCGGGGTTGTTCATGAAATTGACATACCGTTTCAGAATCTGCGGATTGAACTCCAGGGTGTTTTTAATCAGGTACCGGTAGTTCTGATTATCCTCTTTTTTAAACATGTGCATAAACGCCGAGTTATAGACCCGGTGCATGCCGAGTGTCCGCACGAAATACCCTTCCATCATCCAGAAAGCTTCGGCCAGAAGCAGGGTGTTGGGCACTTCCACGGCAATCCGATCCACCACTTCACGCCAGAATTCAATGGGGAACCACCGGTCAAATTCCTCTTTGGTCATGGCATGTTCCGACCGGCTGGGAATGTCACCACCGGTGCCGGGCAGCGGGAACCACAACCGCTGATAGTGCCGCTTGGCGAGGGTCATGGCTGCATCAAACCGGATGATCGGAAACATTCTGGCCACATGAATAATGGTCTGAATCACCTTTTCCCGCACTTCAGCTTTCAGATAATTCAGCTGTGCCGTGTCGTTCCAGGGAAAACTGGTGCCATCGTTTCCATGAAGGATATACCGGACGTCTCCGGTCCAGCGATCCACCCGTTTAAAAGTTACCGCGGCATCGGTGCGGTCCCAGTATCCATCTTCAATGTAGAGACCGATCCGGGGATCATTGCTCAGATCCACGCCATTATACCGGTAATTCGGATAGGGAGGATAAGGCAGCGACAGGAACAGATCGGGCTCGTTCATGACCCAGGAGGAATCGATTCCCATGTGATTCGGAACCATATCACTGGCCAGTCTGATTCCCCTGCCGGCACACCGGTTTCGCAGGTTTTCATATGCCGGGTACCCACCCAATTCATCGGCAATGTCATAATCGTAAAGCGAATAGGCCGACGCCACCGCTTCCGGATTTCCATTGATCTGTTTGATCCGGGCCGAGGCATGACTGCGTTTCCACAAACCGATGAGCCAGAGGGCTGTGATTCCGCGGTTTTGCAAAGCATCGAGTTCCTCATCCGGAATGTCGCTCAAAAAGGTGATGGGACGCTGATACCGTTTGGTCAGCTGATCGAGCCAGACGAAACTTGACTTGGCAATCATGACCACACGCGGCATCCAGTCAGTATCGGGGCTGAATGCTTCGGGCTCATGTTCGAACAGATCCCCGGAAAAGGAGGGCACTTCGGCTGTGATATCCTTGCTGACATTCCATCCGCCCTGTTTGAACAGGAACCATTTTCCTTCTTCGCGGATGTAATCCATGCTGGTGAGCAGCCGAAGCCAGAATGCAGAACCGGAAAGAATGGAACCCCAGTACCGGCGGATAAAATCCAACTGATCCATCAGCGAATTCGGGGCCCGGCGAATGGGCTCATACAACAAATCGATCAGGTTCTGATTATCCGGACCAAATTTCGGTTGTGTTTCAAAAAACGCCTGTGCCGAGGCAATCACTTTCAGATACAGGTCGCCTTCACGCAACTCGGCATCATGAATAATGGGTTTAATGGGTGCGTAACCCGGGTTTTCATTATTCAGCCAGACCATGATCATTTCCTCCAGCATCCAGTGCCGGTTGGGAATGCCATCAATCGATCCGTTCAGGAACACATCGGGTTTCTGTTTGCCGCTGGCCACATCGGGTGGCGGAAACAGTGTGGTGAAATCGAGTAGCAACCGGTCCATCACCGGTTGTGTGAAGGCCCCGTTCAGGTGAGCCAGCAATCCTGCAAAAGCCGTCGGATTCCGTTCCTCCCGGTACATGCCAATCACAAAATGGAGAATTTCGTGAATCAGCCCCATTGCATTCAGATCGGCCGGATTCACATGGCCGCCATCCTTACGCGTGGTATTAATCTGCTCGGCCAGCAACCGGGATTGCTGGAAATTCACAAACAGCACATCTCCCCGGACCGAGAAGAGTTCCTCGCTGATTTTAAATTCCTTGCGTGCTTTTCCTCTGACGTGGAAGTAACGGGTTACGGGTGCAGGGTAGGGTGACATGTAACGTCCTCTGTATCAGTCGGTTGTCGGTTAAATAGCCAGATATTTTTGAATCCACGCCTGCCACCAGGGCCAGTCATGACCGGCGCCCGGGTACAGGTCGAATGTGTACCAGATTCCTTTTTCATAGATCTGATGTACGAAAGCCTCGTTGTAGCCCCGGCAGATATCGTGCTCGCCGGCGGCCAGGATAATCGATTGTTGTTTGAGTCCCTCGAGCTGCGCACCGCTGACACCGGGAAGGAAGTCGGTCGGGCAGTTGAAATAGCAATTGTCATCGAACCATCCCATGATGTAGTCACGGATGGAAAAAATGCCACCCAGGCTGACGACCTTTTTCACCACATCGGGGTAGCGGAATGCAAAATTCACTGCATGGTATCCGCCAAAACTGCATCCGGTAGTGATCAGGTACGGATTGGTGTTTTTATACTGGATGAAGGGAACCACTTCGTTGCGGATGTAGCCGTCGTAAAGGGAGTGCATCCAGGCGCGGTGGGCCGGATGGGCCGAATAGTTGTACCAGGAATCAGAATCAATGCTATCCACACAGAACAATTGAATCCATCCCTGATCCAGATGCCACGAAAGGGCCTGAACCATTCCCCGGTCTTCGTACTCGAAAAACCGGCCCTTGCTGGTCGGAAAGACAATAACCGGTGTTCCCCCGTGACCAAAAACCAGCATCTCCATGTCCCGGCCGAGGCGGCTGCTGTGCCATTGGTGAAATTCCCGGTTCATACCATCCTTTTTAATTTATCCGGTGGTTTTAATATCTTCCCGATAATACAAAATTAAAACAGAATTCGCACCGGAAAGAGGACGAAATGTGCAGAATGGCCGTGTACCGGGGCCCCGCAATCCCCCTGAAACAGGTGATTTACTCACCTTCTCATAATTTCATCCGCCTGGCACAGAAGCCCCGTGAAATGGTCGCCGCCCCGCTGAATGGCGATGGATTCGGACTCGGGTGGTACAATCAGTCTCTCAGTTCAGAACCCGCCCTGATTACCAGCGAGAAACCGCTCTGGCACGATATCAACCTGCCGCGCATCTCCGACAAAATTCTGTCCGATACCATTTTCATGCACGTCCGTGCGGCCAGTCCCGGCCTGCCAGTCCATCAGGCCAACTCCCATCCGTTCCAGTGGGAAAACCTGCTTTTTATGCACAACGGCGTGGTATCCGATTTCAGAAAAGGATTTCTCAGAGCACTCCGTGAACGGATCGCCGATCCATTTTATGAGAACATACAGGGAACCACCGATTCAGAGCACGTCTTTGGTTACTATCTAACCCTGCTGTCCCAATCGGATTCCCGCGATCTGGCTGCAACCATGATTACCCTCATCGATCACCTGAACAGCATGGCCGTCACCCGAAACACCGATCTGGTGCTCAATCTGGCGGTTACCGATGGAAAAACGGTGGTCATCACCAGGTACACCAACATTGAAAAATCAGCGAGTCTGTATTATGCCTCGCAAAGCAAATACTTCCCGGGTGGAATAATAGCTGCCAGCGAAAAACTGTATACCGATGATGACTCCTGGACCGAGTTTCCGCTGAATCAGCAACTCGTGATCGCCGCCGATGGCTCCTGGTCTTTTCAGGCCTTACCCAACCCGTTTTTTGTCGAGGGCATCTTAACCCGGAAGGCCAAGCCTTCCACTCTGCTTGCCTGATCATGTGTGGCCGGTATTCGCTTAAACGATCCGACTTTGCCACCTATGAAGAGTGGATGAATTACCGGAAAAGCCAGTATGACGAGGTCCACTCCAATCCCATTTTCAACGCCGCACCCACCATGTCGCTTCCTGTCATCCGCCGCGAAGGAAACCGTCTGTTCACCGACTGGATGCGGTGGGGTTTGCTTCAGCCCTGGAATAAAACCCGGTCCGATGCCTACAAGACATTCAATGCCCGGTCAGAAACCCTGCTCGAAAAACCCACCTGGAAAAAACCATTTGCCTCTCAGCGATGTCTGGTCATTGCCGATGGATTCTATGAATGGAAAACCAGCGGAAAGAGCAAACAGCCATACCGGGTGTGCCTTAAAAACCGTGATCAGTTTGCCATGGCCGGATTGTTCAATGGGTGGACCGATCCTGAAACAGGTGAATTCCTGTCCACTTTTTCGATTGTAACCACGGCGGCCAATGACTTTATGAAACCCCTTCATGACCGCATGCCGGTCATTCTTCCCGATGAGGCCCATGACGCCTGGCTGGGTTCTCAGCCTGGCAGCGATCTTCTGCACCTGCTGGTGCCATTTCCCGGTGATCAGCTCGATATGTTTCCGGTGACACCAGCCATCGGAAAAGTATCCTATCAGGAGCCCGATTCGGTTTTACCGCTCACCCAATTGCTTTAAATAAAAAAGCCCCGGGGTCTCTGCCGGGCGGCAGAGATGGTCCCAGGGTTTGTGTGTGTGTGAGGTGAGAAAAGGAAAGTCAGGGTTCGCGGTACGACAGGATCTTGTACTGACCGTTTCGTTCCACAACCGAACCAAATAATTTAAACGATCGCTCCGCTCCAGTTGAATCCAGAACCGTCAGCAGACTGTTGGTATGTATCCTGAAAGTTTTAAATTCTTCAACCGGATCTTCGAAGGTCAGCGATTTGAATTGGTAATTTCGTTTCATGTGGTTACCAATCAGGTACAGGCTGCCTTTCAGAATTTTTTTACTCAGATTTTCCCAGATCACATCGGCCTGATCAGGTGTGGCAGCCGGATAATGCAGGTGAAATTCGGGTAACAGCAACTGGTTATGTTCATATTCAGAAATGACCAGATTCCCGATGGCTGCCGTGTCCCCTTCATTCAACGCAGCGATAAAACGGATGGCCACCGAATCCATCGAGGAAACACCAGCCGACAGGGGAACAAAGTCAGACCCGGTTGGCTTGCATCCGATTAAGGCTGTGAACAAAAAACTGATAAAAACGATTTGTTTCATTTAGAAAGATCCGGTGGAGGGTTCCTCCACCAGAAACCTGATTTTTCAGAAATTATTTCTTTGCAAAGTTGGTCCAGTTGGATGTCCAGTTGGTGGTTCCAAAGGCACCGATATACGTGGCAGAAGTGGTAAAGAACCCGTCAGATGGCGGAGTGGCTCCCGTCACGGTGGCAGCCGGAACCGGATTGTTTGATTCAAAGGTCAGAGAACCGAGTTGCGGATCCTGAACTTTTACTCCCCAGGCCGTCAGAAGAGCAGCCACACCAGTGGTATCTCCCTTGAAGGATACTTCATATCCACCTTTATTTGCACCGAATTTATTGTTGAACAGAATCGAATTTTTAACAAAAAGCGAATCACGTTTTGCCTTGTTGACCGATCCGGTTCCGTCAATATTGAATCCATATCCGCGGAAATTGGTCACAATGTAATTATACATTTTTCCTGCTGAGTTCCGGCGGAAGTATAAACCATCGTTGTCATCATCATTGGCTTTTACCGAGGAAGGTGTTCCGGTGGTTGCACCCACAATGGTGGCATTGTAAATCGTCGGCATGGTAAGCGGTGTTGCAGAAGATCCTTTCGAATCATTGTCCACTTCATGACCACGGTTGGCCAATGCGGGATCCTGAATGGCGTAAATGAATTGCAGTTTTCCGGTAAACCCATTGTCAATATCAAAGGAATCATCATCATTACCCGATGATACCAGATACTTGGCATTCACGGTTCCGCCAAACCACTCAAAGCCATCGTCAGCAATAAAGTGAGTCTGCACATATTCAATGGTGGTTCCCGATCCGACTGAATTTAAAGTCAGACCATTGACCTCATTATCAGGAGAAACCTTGGTTCCGCCGAACTCAATCCGCAGATACCGGATTGAACCACTGTTGTCTGCAGAGTTCGGGCTGGCGCCACCACCAAATGTGCCACCATTGCCTTCAGAAGTTCCGATACCACCAGGAAGGTTATTCGTGGATCGACCATTGATGATGATTCCTCCCCAGTCACCACGGGCTTTCGAACCGGCCGCACGCTGAGAGGTAAAAACAACAGGATTGGTTTCCGTACCATTAACTGTCAGTTTACCACCCCTTTTCACGATAAGAGTACCACGGCTGACGAAATCACCGACCACTTTTGTCCCAGCAGGAATTACGAGCTCTCCTCCATCCTCAACCGAAGCAAATCCCTTCAGCAAATAGGTTTTAGATGCAGACAGTTCTACCCGGGAGGTAAAGGGTCCGACAATGACCGTGTCACTGACAATGGGCGTTGTTGAAGCAGCCTCATCAGTGGTTTCTTCTTCGCAGGCCACAAAGGCCAGGGCAGTCATGAGTGAAAAGGCACTCAGTTTGAGCAGTTTGTGCATGGATATCTCCTGTGTTTGTGTAAAATCAGAGTGAATAAGAAATCCCTGCTGAAACCGACATACCAGTGCGATAGCTGCGATGAACGTCTCCGGATTTTCCAAACCGGAAAATGGTCTCATCGTTCAGCAGATTTCTTACGTTCATTTTAAACGAATATTTTTCAAAAAATTTCTGTGAATATGCCAGATCCACCTGATCACGCGGCATTTCATAAATGTCATCCACACGCAGCGATCCGAAAACAATTCCGAACGTGGAAATTCTCTCTCCGAACCGGTTGTATGCCAGCGATACATTGCTTCCCCATTCCTCGCGATCCCACACCAGCATGGTGTTGATCACATAGGGCGACTGACCCAGCATGGGGCGCTTCAGATTGGTGATGGCGGCAGGAGAAATTTCTTCGAACTGATTACCGAAGTAGTATTGCAGATTCTGGTTTTTATTAAATCCGGATTCAGATTTTACCAGTGTGACGTTCGAAATAAATTTGAATTCGGACAGCGATGAATGAAGCACATCGAGATCGGAACGGAGTTCAATTTCCATTCCCATGTTATAGGCCGTGTTTGCATTAACCGGAACCGTCACCGTGGTTCCGGAACGGTCAATGTAGGCCTGTTCAATCGGATTGGTGAAATCCTTGTAGAACAGAGATACGGCCACAATATCACCGGGTTTTACAAACCATTCCCAGCGGAGGTCATAATTGGTGATGGCAACATCCTTCAGCAACGGATTTCCGATCTGAGCAGATTTGTAATCGTAGTAAGATGCGGGTGCCAGTTCCCGGAATTCAGGTCGGGCAAGGGTGCGTGAAACCGCGAAACGATAATTCACATTATCCACCGGCGTATAAACAAGGTGGAAGGCTCCCAACATGTCACCGGATGAACGGGTCGGCAGAACAAATCCGCTTGCATTGGTCAACGGATTGTAAACCGACAAGTCAATGGTATTCTGTTCATAACGGAACCCGGTAATCATTCGCAGACCCGGGTAAACCGGCATATCCACCATGGCATAACCTGCTGCATGGTTTTCGGTGGCTTCGTATCCATCGGTATCAGCCGTTGCATTGGAAAGGGAAACCAGCCCGGAACCAATCTGATCAGGTGTCAGCAGGTCGGCCGGATTCAGAAAACGGCTATCAGAACTGGTATTGGTCAATCCATATTGGATACGAACTCCATCAAAATCACGGGTACGGTGCTTAACCACTCCACCATATTTCAGCGTGGCATCAAATCCGTCCCATTGGGTGAAAGGAGTGCTGAGGTCCAGTTTCAGATTCACATCATTATCGGCCATGTCACTGAAAAAGCGGCCATTCGATGATCCATAATTGTTGGCAAATGCAAATTGTCCATTCTGCTCCTGCTGGTAGACCGATTCACGGGTATCCGGTTCAGAGCGCATGGCCCGGCTGTAAGTGGCTTTCCACTCTGCACGGGTATTCAGAAGGCTGGCCAGATGATGTTCCCCGGCAACCTGAGAGGAGAGTAAACTGCGGGATACAAATTTTTCACGGGTGGCTCTGATGTATCCGCCTCCCGACCTGCTCAGAATCCCTTCTTCAACTCGGGTTTCCGCATCGCTGGAAGTGTTGAACAGATTCTTGAATGACAATTTGTTGTAATTTGATAATTTAACAGATCCGTTCAGGATGGTGCCCCACAGAACAGAATTGTTTCCAGACCGGCCATCAAGTTCATAAGTCGGAAGCGACTCGGCGGAAGGAAAAAACTGATCCTCTTCGGTGTAATTACCAGAATTGGAATAGGTGACAGCTGCAATCACCCCTACCGGCACACCCAGGTCAAATTGGTTTCCGTAGGTCATCGAATAAGATTGGTTGGGGGCAACCGTCTGATTACTGATTCCATAACCAGACTTCAGGGATCTGGAAAAATCAGCCGCTTTATCGGGTCCTGTGTACAGTGTGGTCAGCCGGGATTTATAGTCGGATGGCAAAGCCCGGGTTCCATCGTCGTAACCAAGAAAATCCAGCGATCCGCTGGTGGTTGCCGTCGGGACCGATTTTCCCAGAGTGTTCGAATTGTATCCAGATCCGATGCTGTAACTGAATGTCTCCTGATCAGGAAATTCCACCGTGCTGATCTGTACCGATCCACCGGCAAAATCACCCGACTGATCGGGAGTGAATGACTTGCTCGTTGTCATGTTCTGAATGAGGGAAGAAGGAAAAATATCGAAGGGAACGACCTTTTTCTCTGGCTCAGGCGAAGGAACGGAAGCACCGTTCAGGGTGGTGTTTGAATACCGCTCACCCAGTCCGCGTACGTAAACAAATTTTCCGCCAACCACCGTCACTCCTGTCACCCGCTTCATGGCATCACCGGCATTCGAATCGGTGGATTTTTTAATCTGTTCAGCAGAAATGGCATCCATGATGGTTGCAGATTTCTTGCGGTCGAGAAGCAGAATCCCATCCGAGTTCCTTACAACTGTGGCTTCAACCAGAACTTCCTCTGTCTGAACTTCTTCCAGTTCCAGAAGCACATCCTGCCGGGTCACCTGACCAGGGACGACTTTGACACCTGTTATCGTTTGGGTTCTGTAAGAGACATAGGAAATTTTCAACGAAACCGGACCGGCCGGCACACCGGCTATACGGTAATTACCATCAATATCACTGGATGCCCCGATCTGGGTATCAGCAACACGGACGTTTGCACCAATCAGCTCCTCACCGGTTTGTTTATCAACCACCTTACCGGTAATAATGCCGGTGGTCTGCCCGGAAACTGAGGCAACACCTGAGAGGACCGCAAAAAAGAGAATCAAGACTTTCTTCATAAAATTGTACTCACCAATTATTTCACACACTTTCACACACGTCCCGCCTTTCACACTTCAACGGAACGGTGCAAAGGTCCGGCACCCCTTTTCCCCTAAAATGAACCGATCATTAAGATTTGATTAAGCGCTTCCATCCGGTAACAATGGCTTAACATTCAATAATCACTTTTTTTGTTTTTTCTGAGCCAAATCCATCCTTGCGATTAACTTATTAAATCAATTGATCAAAGTGAGAATTACAAACAAATCATACATGGCTTCTTTATTTACTCATTACGGTTCGTGGTCATGTAACATCCTGGTGACAGACCTGAAGACCGAATCAGAAATGGAGTTTTTTACCCCCCACAGGCAGAAGTCCATGGATTCGAGATCACAATTTTTTATCACCAGAAAGCTAGGTACAGCCAGTTTTATCCGGAATACTGTACCTTCATGGTCTGAATTTGTTTAGATTTACACATGATGATGAACAATCGGTCTTCCTCTCTGCTATTGGCGCTCCTTTTGCCCATTACTTCCCTTCTGGCACAGCCGGCACGTGATTTTCTTCAGTTTGGCATTCCCGAAGGTCTTCCACACCTCTCTGTCTATTCCATCCGGCAATCTCCTGATGGATTCATGTGGTTTGGCACCGAAAACGGGCTCGTCCGGTTTGATGGCTACGAAATGAAATATTACGACCAATCGACCACCCCTGCCCTCAGCGGAAGCAACATCAGCACAATTCAGATTGACAAAAACGGACATATCTGGCTTGGTTTATGGGGCGAGGGCATTAACCGTCTCGATCCGCTGACCGGAACCATTCAGAGATTCAACAGCAATCCCGAAGACCATACCACCCTGAGCGACGACCGGGCTCAGGTGCTCTTTTTTGACCGCAACGACCGGCTTTGGGCAGGAACCTATAAGGGCGGATTGAACCGCTATCAGGCCGAGACCAGCACCTGGGCGCATTACCATGCAGAACCGGGAAAATCTGGGGGCCTGATCAGTGAGCGCATCTGGTCTATGGCCGAAACACGGGACGGCCGGTTATTGGTCGGAACCGAAAACGGCCTGCAGATGCTGCGGCCCGATGAAACTGGTTTTGAAACGCTGATCGGTCCGGCAAACCGGCCGGTCAGCATGAAGGGCCTTCAGATCAGAACGCTGGCGGTTCATCCCGATGGATGGGTCTGGTTCGGGACCGATAACGGACTCTTTCGAATTCACCCGGAAACCCGTCAGATTCAACCGGCCAGCCAATTCTTCCCGGTCAGCATTCCGGATCCCATCATCAATCAGATCCATTTCGAAAAATCCGGGAATATCTGGATCGGAACCTACCGCCGGGGCCTCATGATTTATCAGCCGGGTGGAAAGTCCATGGTGCAGGCCGGTGACCGGACCACCGGATTTAATGGCTATGATGTCCGCGTGATATTCGAAGACCGGACCGGAAATATCTGGGCGGGTGGCCGGGGAATGGGAATCAGGAAATACAACCTGCAATACCAGAAATTTTTCGGGCTGCCTGCCACTACCCATGACGGATTCCCTTCCAATTCCCTGGATATTCTGTCAATCACCGGAACGCCCGATGGAACCATCTATTTCGGTACCAACGGGCAGGGCCTCCATGTTCTGAAACCAGGAAAAGATGAACTTGGCTATCTTTCCCCTCCCGGTTCAGCTGCCTCCGGACCCGATGCTGTGCAGGCTCTGTATTATGACAGCCGGTCCCGTCTGCTTTGGCTGGGTACCCGGAATTATGGGCTGTGGGCGTTTAATGAGCAATTCAAGCCGGTTTATCAATTCGGTTTTCCTTCTGGCCAGACCGGAAGCATATCGGGCAATTCCATCCGGTCCGTTCTGGTCGATGATGAAGGACTGCTTTGGGTGGGAACCAAAGGCAATGGTCTGAATCGGATCGATCTGAACCTGAAGAAAACACGTGTGTTCATCAATGAACCCGATAACACCGCCAGCCTCCAGAGCAATGATATCCGGTTTGTCGCCCGGTCTGCCGACAGCAGTCTGTGGGTGGGAACCGATGGCGGTGGTATCAGCAGACTGAAACCTGGTACTTTCCAGTTCGAAAACTGGTCAACCGGGAGGGCTTCCGATTTCAGGCTCTCCAACAACGATGTCACCTGCTTTTTCCAGTCACCCGACGGGAAAATCTGGGTGGGAACCGATGGCGGCGGCGTGAACATCATCGATCCGACCAACGGACGGGTGTCTGTTCTGGATCAGAGCCGGACCGGCCACCCGGTCATCTGTGGAATCACGGGTGATGTCGGTGGTCAGATCTGGATTCAAACCCTCACCGGAATCACCCGCTACAACCCGGCCACCGGTCAAAGCCGGCTTTACCGGCCCGGCGATGGCATTCCTTCCAGCATTTTCAATATTAACTCCATTTACCGGACCAGCTGGTCCAGCCTTTACATGGGTGGAATTCAGGGCGTGACCACCTTTAATCCGGAAAAGCTTACCGAAAACATGCAGGTCCCCCCCGTTTCACTTACCGGATTCCGCATTTTTAACCGCGAATGGACAGGCGACAGCAGCATCACAGCTAAAAAAATCCTGCACCTCTCTCCCGAGGAAAATTTCTTCACCGTGTCTTTTGCATCCCTTGATTACGTCAACCCACGGAACAACCGCTATAAGTATCAATTGACCGGATTTGATGACAACTGGATTGATGCCGGAGACCGCCGGTATGCCAGTTACAGCAATCTGAACGGCGGCACCTACACCTTCAGAGTCATCGGATCCAACAACGACGGTTTATGGAATCCCGCAGGGGCCTCGGTGACCATCGTGGTCCACCCGCCCTTCTGGAAGACATGGTGGTTCCAGTTGCTGCTATTGCTGGCCCTCGGACTGGCTGTCTGGGTTGTAATCTACAGCCGGACCAGCTTCATCAGATCGGTAAACCGTGGGCTTGAAAGTGAAATCAGCAAACGAACCACCGAACTGCGGGATAAGAACCTGGAACTGGAAAAAACCATCCGCAATCTGCACGATACTCAGGCACAGCTGTTTCAGCAGGAGAAAATGGCTTCACTCGGCACCCTGGTGGCTGGCGTTGCTCATGAAATCAACAACCCGGTCAACTTTATACACAGCAGCATTCCTCCCCTGTCGCATGACATTGCTGAACTGATCAGGGAAATTGAGGCACGTGACTATCAGCAGGCCAAAATGCTGGCCGCCATCGACAGCGGCGATCTGGACCGCCTGAAAGTGCTTGGCCAGCAAACCGACCAGCAGGAACGCGCCATTTACATCAGTGAACTCAAAGCCGAAATGGATGTGCTGCTGAAAGGCATTGAATCGGGTTCGAACCGCACCGCCGAAATTGTTAAAAGTCTCAGAACCTTCACCCGGGTGGATGAAGACACCTGGAAACGGTTCCCGGTAACCGAAGGCCTCGATTCCACCATTCAGATTTTGTCCCCGAAATGGAAAAACAGGGTCGAAGTGGTGAAGGACTACAACGACGTCCCCGATATCGACTGCTATCCGGGACAGATTAATCAGGTGTTCATGAACATTCTGGTCAATGCCTTCGATGCCATTCCCGGAAGCGGTAAAGTCACGGTCAGAGTCCGGAAGAAGAAACAGTCGGTTGAAATCGTTATTTCCGATACCGGCACCGGCATTCCGAAAGACATCATGGAACGGATATTTGAACCGTTTTTCACCACCAAACAGGTCGGGAAAGGAACGGGTCTCGGGCTGGCAATCTCCTATGACATCATCACCCGTCATCAGGGAACCATTTCGGTCAGCAGCGATGCCGGAAAGGGAACCACCTTTACCATCGTTCTGCCGGTCAATCAGCAATCCGATTGATAAATGAAATTCATTTTCTGATTTTTCGGTCCACTTTACAGCCGGATCGTTTCCGGTTATGCCGGGACCATGAAGACAGAGCAAGACGACCACCTTCCCATACTACTCATTCACAACGGACCATTGACCGATTTTATCCGGTTAAATGATCTGTTCCGTCTTTTGCGGGACCGGTGGCCTTCCCGTCCCCTTTATCTGGTCGCTCATCCCGATGCCGAATCTCTGCTGGCCGACTGCCCTCATTTTTCCTATTTCTATGGCATTCGCAATCCGTTGGATGAGTGGAAACTGATGTGGGGTCTCAGAAAACTTCGGTTCAGTTTACTCCTCGATCTGACCCACCGGCCGGTTACGGCCCTGCACCTGCTTCAGCGGCTTCGTGTGGTTCAGCAATGGCCGGCCCGGCCGGGCGAGAAGCTCACACTTCCCCAGCGGCTTGAACGGTATACTTCCCTGCTTTCTGTCCAACCATCTGCTTTATGGCCGGCTGTCTGGACAACCAGGCGCCATCAGGAACAGGTAAAAAAACATCTGATGCAGGTTAATCCCGATAAAGGACCACTGC
Organism: Bacteroidota bacterium; assembly: GCA_013360915.1. Lineage (NCBI taxonomy): Bacteria > Pseudomonadati > Bacteroidota > Bacteroidota bacterium. Next base: position 31,502 of record JABWAT010000007.1, on the reverse strand, counting down.
TGGCCATTGGCCTGAGTCCGGCCGACCCGGCCGAGAAACTCAGCGATGATCAATGGTTCCGACTGCTGTACCTTTTAAAAAAACAGTTTCCATCCATTCGTTTTCTCTTTCTCTGTCAGCCTTCCGACTTGAACCGGGCAAAAACGCTTTCCACTCCCTTTGGATTCGGAACCGTTATTTTACCGGCCCATCATACACTGCAGCATTGGTATGAATACCTTCGGTCAAGCGATCTCCTTATCAGTCAGGATCCCGATGTTCTGATGCTTGCTCAGGCAGCCGGGCATCCGTCGTTTTCCATCACCAACCGGTTCCCGGCGCCTGCACAGAATACCAGATCCTTCCCGCTGACCCAGGGACTTCTGCCGGGACAGGCTGTTTCGCAGCTCACCGGAGATCATCTGGCCAGCCGGGTAACCGGACTCCTGAGCCGTACTTGATCTGATATCTTGTTTTTTTGACAGCCCTCCCAGTATTTTCGGCCATCTCCCGAAAGGACATTCAGATTGAACACACTGACGGTATCACAGGTCACAAAACGGTTCGGCTCCTTCACCGCTGTGGAGTCGCTATCTTTTTCGATTTCCTCCGGCCGGATTTTCGGATTGCTTGGCCCGAACGGGGCCGGAAAAACCACCACCATCCGCATGATTGCCGGCATCACCATCCCCGATGAAGGGACCATCACACTCAATGGCCAGGCCATCGGAGCTGAAACCCAGAACCGGATGGGATACCTTCCCGAAGAACGTGGTCTGTATAAGAAAATGAAGGTGCTCGACGGACTTCAGTTTTTGGGTGAACTGAAAAACATGAACCGTGCAGCCGCCCGTAAAACCGGCGCAGACCTGCTTGATCAGTACGGACTTTCCGAATGGGCCGATAAAAAGATCGAAGACCTCTCCAAAGGCATGCAGCAAAAGGTTCAAATCCTTTCAACCATAATTCATGACCCCGATTTTATCATTCTCGATGAGCCACTCTCCGGACTCGATCCCATCAATGCCGAGCTGGTTAACACACTCATCCTCGACCTGAAAGCAAAGTCACGCATCATCCTGTTTTCAACCCACCGCATGGAACAGGTCGAGAAAATCTGTGACGACATCGTGCTGGTTCACCACGGGAAGGGACTGCTGAACGGAAGTCTTCGCGACATTAAAAACCGGTTTGGCCGCGACTCGGTAACAGTCTCCTTCGAAGGCAATGACGGGGTTTTCGATACCCTCTCCGGGGTCACCATTGTCGACCGCACACCCCGCCATGTCGAAATGCGTCTGAACGGACTTTCCATGCAGGAACTGATCGGCCGGATCAATCCGCATCTTCACATCGAACGGATCGAACGGACCGAGCCATCCCTGAAAGACATTTTTATTCAAACCGTGACCGAACAGGGCGGTGACCTGCCCGCGGAGGCCCGCCCATGAACAAGATTCTGATCATTATCCGCCACGAATACCTGTCCCGGCTTAAATCAAAGGGATTCATTCTGGGGACCATATTGGGACCAGTCCTGATGCTGGCCCTTATTTTCCTGCCGGCCCTGTTCAGTGTCATGTCGGTGGGAAATAACCGCCAGATTGCCATTTATGATGAAACCGGCCGGTTCGGTACTCAACTGGTTCAGGAAAACACCCCAACTACGCGGCCACTCGATCTTAAAAATGCCGAAGAGGTGGCCGAAGACCTCGAAAAACAGGCTGCTCTTGAAAAGACCACCCTGATCCTGGCAGAAAGCGGATTGTCGAGGGAACAATTCGAAAAACAATATCAGGATTCAGTCCGGTCGGGAAGGTGGTTTGGCTACCTGATCATCACCGGCGATTCCCTGTCGCTGCCGCAGGTAACCTTCACGGGATCGGCAACTTCAGACTTTGTTGCCTTCACAGCCATTGAACGCCGGATCAGCCAGCTTCACCGAATCGATCTGCTCACCAGAATCGGACTTCCCCGGGAAACCGCCCTGAAGATTAACGAATCCGTCCGGATGAAGGTATACAAATTGTCCGAAACCGGGACCACCGAGGATAGCGGTTTTTCGTTCATACTCGCGTTTTCCATGGGGTTTATCATTTACATGTCCATGTTTATCTACGGCTCAATGGTGATGCAAAGCGCCATGGAAGAGAAACAAAGCCGGATCATGGAAGTCATTATTTCCTCCATCCGCCCCGATCAGCTTCTCATGGGTAAAATTCTGGGAATCGGAGCATTGGCACTGACCCAGTATGTCATCTGGGCGGTTACCGCCGGGTTGCTTGCTGTTTACGGAGCGCTTCTGATTGCTCCGTTTACAGGCGGAACCGATCTGTTCAACTTTCACATACCGGTTTTCAGTCTGGTGGCCTTTGTTTTCTACTTCATTGCAGGATTTCTCATTTTTGCCACCTTTTATGCCTCGGTCGGGGCCTCGGTCGATAACATGACCGATGCCACCCAGATCACCAGTCCCATCGCGCTGGTGATTATCATTCCGATTATGCTCATTTCACTGGTGGTTCGTGAACCAGGATCCACTTTTTCCATCATCATGAGCCTGATTCCGTTTTTCTCTCCCATTCTGATGGTGGCCCGCATCGCCATCGAGACGCCCCCCACCTGGCAACTGGTCACGTCGGTAATTCTGATGGTCGGAACTTTCTGGATTATGGTACGGATGGCCGGTAAAATTTACCGGGTCGGTGTGCTGATGTACGGCAAACGGATCACCCTGAAGGAGCTGGGCCGGTGGCTGCGTTACTGAACCGGTTGACAGGCACTCATTTATTCAGGATATTGACGCCAAGCTGAAACCACGGAGCAACCATGATCGGAATTCTGACCGATTCGGCCTGCGATCTTCCGAAAGAAATCCTGAATCAGTATAACATTCAGGTGATACCCATAAAAATCAAAATGGGTACCAGCCAGTTTTCCGATGGAGTGAATCTGAGTCCCGACCTGTTTTACCGGCAACTCGAAAACCCATCCAATAAACCAGAAACCGAACCTCCCTCCATTGATGATTTCATTTCCTTTTACCGGGAAATGCTAAAATCTTATGATGAAATCATCTCGATTCATGTGGGATCTGCTTTTTCCAAAACGGTTTATAACGCGAACGAAGCGGTTCATCTCGGACACAAATCCTTTTTTGCAGAACGGGTGAAGGACAAAAAGTACGACCCGTTCAAAATCCGGGTGATTGATTCCCGGAATGCATCCATCGGACTGGGACTTCAGGTTCTCAGGGCTGCTCAGCTGCTCCATCGGGGAACGGGATTCAACGACCTTTGCGAGTCGGTAGAATCGGTGACCGATAAAGTCAGACTGATTTTCACTCCCCGTGATCTGACCTGGCTGAACCGGTCGGGCCGCTTAACCGGAATCAAGTATGTGATCGCCAGTCTGGTTGGCCTGAAACCCATCCTGCTCATTCAGAATGGAAAATCTGATCGGTTGGATACCGTACGCGGACATGACCATGCCGTTCAGGCACTGGTGGATGAAGCCACCAAACTGACTGCCACGGCCAATTCCTGGTACCTCGGTGTGGCCTGGGCTGCCCCGGTTGCCGAACGGGCCAACAATCCGGTAGCCAAGGCCATGTCCTCCTCCACCCGCTCCTCAACAGGCTATTTTGAAGCCACCATCGGCTCCACCATCGGTGCGCACTGCGGACCCGAAACAGTCGGGATTGCACTCCTTGCCTAACCGTCACCGCTGGGGAATTCTCATGATCGGGAAACCAGACCTGTGTGGTCCGGTTCTTGATATTCTGGCCCGTTTACATCAGAAATATCAGCTTACCTTTTCTCTTTCTGCAGCTGCGCTTGGCCAGTTTACTCCCGATCAGACCGACCAGATCCGTAAATGCCCCTATATCATTACCGAACCAGCCGAGTCGGTTCTGACTCATTGCGGTTACATTCTGTCCTTTGGTGGTGATGGAACATTGCTCCGCACGGCCAGGCTCATTGGAAAACGCGAAACGCCCATCATCGGTGTCAATTTCGGTAAACTGGGATTTCTGACCGAAATCAATCCGGATGAACTGGATGTGCTGGTTCCTCAGGTTCTGAATGGTGATCAGGTCATCGAGAACAGGATGGTTCTGCAATCGGTTGTCAGTCTGCCCGATCAGCGACCGGTTCCAAACGGGAACTTCTGGGCGGTTAATGATGTGGTGATCGATAAGTCGGGATATTCCAGACTGATCTCCATCGAGCTGAGAGCCGGTGACAATTACCTTGGCTCGTACCGGGCCGATGGCGTGATCATCGCCACCCCTGCCGGATCGACCGGATATTCACTGGCCAGTGGCGGACCGATCATGCACCCGGCTCTGAATTCGATTCTGATCACACCCATCTGTCCGCATTCACTCACGGTACGGCCGTTGGTGATTCCGGCAACTGAAACGGTGAACATTATTGCAACCACCCAATTTCATAAAATTCTGGTGGCAGCCGATGGACAGGGGCAGGAATATCCGTATGAAACCATCCACATCACGGTTGAACGCGCACATGAGCAGGTCAGAATTGTGAAAAACACCAGCCGCACGTATTTCGACGTGCTCAGAAGCAAGTTCCTCTGGACCAACGATGTTCGGTCCACTGACTCAAAGGAGTAGATTCGTTTGAAACACACAGGCCTATTTCTGGCATTTTTAATGATTCTCAGTCAATCCTGCAGCACGCCGAAAACAACCACCTCACCGGAACCCGTGTGGCCACAGGGGCATTTTACATTCACTCAGTTTCAGGATACTGCTCACTGGAAAGTCTGGGTGGATGATACGTACCAACCCGACCCTGGGTTTATGACCATCATCAGTGAGTCGGTTCACAACTATCAGATCCGCTGCTATGCGGCTACCTGGTGCGGGGATTCAAAGGAAGTGGTTCCGCAGTTTTTCCACCTGCTGGAACTGGCCGGATATGACCCGGCATTGGTGGATTACATTCTGCTGAATAAGGACCGGAAGGGTTGGGTACAACTGGCCGGTGCCGATTCGATCCGACGGGTTCCCACATTCATTATTCTGAAGGATGGGAAAGAAGCCGGGCGGATCACCGAACGGCCCGTTCAGACACTCGAAGCCGATCTGGCTGCGATTCTGACCCACTGATTACTCAGCTGCCGAGAATTCCCGTCAGTATTTCATCAACCGAGGGATAAAGTGCCTCATAATCAACCCGGATTTCTTGCTCCCGCAGGGCAGCCGTGGTCTTGGGTCCGATAGAAACCAGACGGATCGGATGGGTCATGGCCTTGATCACCGGGGACAGCACCGGAACCGCACTGGCCGAATACACCACCATCACATCGGGTGTGACCGGAAGCGGGTCGGGCAATTCCAGCGCCTCGGGCCAGTAAACCACCGATTTGCGGAATTCGATTCCCTTCATCGGTTCTGCCTGAATCCAGTCGGTATCTCCCATGGCCGAAACCGGATAGAAGACTTTTTTCACGTCTTTCAGAGGGAGCAACTCCCACTCTGTGACCAGACCACGCGTATTCCCGACCGAAGAAAGCAACACATTTTCGAATCCGGCATCCCGGGCTGCACGCGCAGTAGCTGGCCCGATGGCCAGAACCTGCCGTTCCCTGATGAAAACGGGAAGACGGGTGGCGGTCCAGAAAACCGCGTTGTGACTGGTAAACAGGATCAGATCCGATTCATCGGCATCACGCGTGGCACGCATGATCAGGTTTTTCCGGTCCTCATACCGGATCCGGATGGCCGGTTGCTGCCAGATCACCCGTCCGGAGGGTTCGAGCAGTCGGGTCAGATCGGCCACATCCTCATGATTTCTCACCAGCCAGACTGTTTCAGCCGATGGTTCATTCAGCTTCTGGTGAAGGGCCAAAGCCCGGGCCGGAACCTGACCAGGGTCTTCACCACCAACCGCCAGATACCGGTTTTCGAAAAACGTTTGAAGGACCATTCGTCGCCCGGTGGGCATGGCAAGGGCACCCACGGCCGCATGACAGCCGCCACCGGTCAGTTTCAGAAACTCCCTTTCCACCGACACCAGAGTAGAAATGGCTGCCGAATTCAGGTCCGCCAGAATTCCCTGAATCCGGTCATCGGGATCCCGGCACTCAATGGCCAGTGCTCCCTGTGCAGGCGCAGGAACCCAGACCGTCAGGTCGGGTTCAACCACAATCAGGTCATTCAGGTCAAGATCAAGCCGGTTCAGTCCGGCGGCTGCCATAATCAGGACATCCACCACCCCATCCCGCAATTTTTGTACACGGGTCGGCACATTTCCTCTGATGGGAACTGCCTGGGCATCAGGACGGTGATAACGCAACTGGTCAATCCGACGGTTACTCGAGGTTCCCACACGTGCACCGGTCCTGAATCCGAATGGTTGCGATGGGTCCGCTGCATCCCGGTGAATCAGAAAACGATCGGCGGGTGATTCCCGCTCGGGAACAGCAACCAGTTTCAGACCCGCAGGAAGGTCGGTTGGCAAATCTTTCATGGAATGAACTGCCAGATCAATCCGTCCATCCAGAAGGGCTTCTTCCAGTTCTCTGGTAAAAAATCCCTTCCCTTCCAGCTTGGAAAGCGGAAGGTTCTGAATCTGATCACCCTGCGTTTTAATAATTTCCAGCCGGGCAGAAATGCCTTTTTCCGACAGCAATGATTGTATGCGTCGGGCCTGCCATAAGGCCAGTTCAGAACCGCGGGTTCCGATAATCAGGGATTCCGGCATGTGTAATGGTTTGTGGGTGTGTTATTATTATCAGGCGGACTGGCGGAGTTCAGCCTGCCGGCTGATCATCGGTCCGGACTGGTTCGCTGGTCGCCCGTTGTTTCGCCCGAAGATAGGGAACCTGTACGATTTTATCAGAAAGATAACCGGCGAACTCCCGGATGGTGGCCTGATCCTCTTCACTAAGGTGATTCAATCGGGTTTTCAGCAGTTTATTAACCGCCCGGTCACGGATTCCCGAAACATCTTCCGGAAAAAACCGCAGAAGTTCATCCATGTCACGATCGGCAAACAGGGCAGTGATCCGGTCCGATTCTTCACCAAGTATACGGTTTACCACTGGTATCTCATCAATTCTGGACCGGTTATTGGCCTCTGCCAGACGCTCAACTGTTTCCAGATTGATTAACCGGATGGAGGTCTGTGCCGTCACCCCGGGATCAACATCCCGCGGATTGGCCAGATCGACCAGCAGACGTGACCTCTCACCATGCCGGGCATTCAGCCGGTCAATCCAGTCGGAATGAATCAGGGTGTGATCGGCGCTGGTGGCAGAAACCAGAGCAGAAAAATCGGGCGGTTCTGCAAGAAAGTCGTCGAGTGAGAGAGCCCGGCCTCCATACTGATCTGCAAGCGACTGTGCCTTTTCCACACTGCGGTTCACAAAACAAAACCGGTAACGTCCCATTTTCGAAAAATAGGGAGCCATGGTCCTGATCACATCGCCGGCCCCGATCAGAACCAATGGAAGGGACGCATCGGCATGATCCAGAATAAACCGGTAAGTCATTGAAGAAACCGATACCGGATTTTCAGCAATCCGCGTTTCGGTGTAAATCCGTTTGGCCGCTTCAATTACCGACCGGATCAGCAGATGGAGATATTTCCCGGCCGTTCCGGCCTGAGTCGCCACAGCCAGCGAGTCTTTAATCTGTTTAAGAATCTGGGTCTCACCAACCACCATGGAATCCACCGAAGAGGCCACGGAAAGCAAATGATGCAAGGCATCGGTACCCTGCCAGGCCGACCATAATGTCGGATCAAAATCAGAGACGTGCTTCCAACTGGTTAACAGATCGGTGGGCAGAGGGGCCTTGTCGGATGAGAAATAGTAAAACTCCAGGCGGTTACAGGTCGAAATGACCAGCAATTCACTCAGTCCGGCATGGGAAAGCACCTGCCTGAGCTGAGCCGGTTGAAAGTCGGGCGACACCGTCCAGCGATTCAGTTCATCCAGGCCGGCAGATTTGTAAGTCAGGCTCAGACAGCCCAGTTGCTGGAGGGTTTTACTCATAACGGTTACAAAAATCGAACATTGTCTGTGTTGTAAATGTCACCTGCAGGTAAAAAGCAGTTTTCAGGTGGTCAGACGACCACCAGCCACCATCACAGGCCGGCCCCCTGAAACCGACCGGAACCGGATTGTCAGTCCGGCTGGTACCGGAAAGTCGGCTGGTAAGACCATGCGGACTTCCCACCCTGCAAATCGTTCCCTGAAAATGGCCAGCCAGTCATCCACCGACCCACCCGTGCTGGCTACCCGCATGCCCCAGGGCGGATTCATTATCAGCAGACCATCAGGACCCCATTTGTTTTTCAGATCATGACAGTCGGTTTGTGACCATTCAATGACCGGTTCAAGTCCCTGCAACCGGTCGTTGTCCTTTGCTTTCCGGATGGCTTCCGGCTGACGGTCCGATCCGGCCAGTACAGGAAAAATGGCTGGCTTTTCCGCCGGCAGACTACGGTGATGACGATGCGTGGGTTCATGATAGAACGGAAACCCCGTGAAGGGAAACGATCTCCAGCGCGAGGCTGGCACCGGAACCAGTAACCGCCGGGCTTCAAGAAGAAAAGTCCCTGTTCCGCAGAACGGATCCACAATGGCCGGAAAGCGGGTGGCGCCGGCTTCCATCAGCATGGAAACGGCCAGGGTTTCCCGGATGGGCGCTAAGCCGGATGCCAGACGGTATCCCCGCTGATAGAGCAACTCCCCACTCGTATCCAGACTGAAGGTGCACCGGTCTTCCATAAGTCTGAGGAAAACAGCGGGTAAAACCGGTTGGCTGTCATCGGATGGAAGCCATTGCGAATAGTAGGAACCGATGCCATCCCGCAGACTTTTTTCAATATTCCCGGTGTGGTGCAGGCGGGATTTTTTTGCGGTGATATCGGTGGTAAACCGGCCGGATTTTCCCAGATAAACTTCCCAGTGAATCCGTTTCACTTTCTGAAAAAACTCCGGATAGGATTGGGCGATACACTCATCAATCCGTAATAAAACCCGCGAGGCGGTAAGCAACCGTTCGTTTAATGGAATCATCATTGCCAGCGGGCCGGTAACCGTCAGACCCCCTTTTTCCTGATGAATGGCGGCATCGGGGATCCATTGACTGATTTCATTGGAGGTGAACGACTCCAGGCCGGGAGTGGTTACCACAAAAAAGGAAACAGGCTCATGGCGGAACCAGGAGGCGACCCGCCGGCGAAGGGCCTGATCTGAAAGTAAGGTTTGCATGGCCGGCAAAGAACCGGTTTCTGTGAATCAGAAACAAACCGGCCGCATTTGGATTTCCGTCGCCTGTTGTGCATGTTCCCCGATATGACAGATGTGGTGATCATTGGCGGGGGATTGGCAGGGCTATCGGCAGCCATCCTGCTGGGCAGACAAGGAAAACAGGTCTGCCTGTTCGAATCAAACCGGTATCCGTTTCACAAGGTATGCGGCGAATACCTTTCCATGGAATCCTGGCCCTTTCTTGAACGACTGGGCGTTCCCCTCTCATCCATGCAATTACCGCGGATTCAACACTTCCGGCTTACCGATCACAAAGGACACCAGCTATCCGTTCCCCTTCATCCGGGAGGATTCGGAATCAGCCGTTACACACTCGATCATCTGCTGGCCGGAATGGCCACTGAGGCACGGGTTACCGTTCGTGACGGAACCCGCGTCGATGAGGTAACCTGGAATGGCAAAGACTTCTCCATCCGCGCAGGGAACGATTGTCTGCAAACCCGGGTGGTTCTGGGAACCTGGGGAAAACGCAGCAACCTGGACCGCCAATTGAACCGGTCCTTTTTCAACCGCCCCGATCCGCGTCTGAATGATTGGGTGGGCATCAAGTACCATGTCGCCTCCACCTTCCCCGAAGACCGGATTAAGCTCCATAACTTTCCGGGTGGTTACTGTGGAATTTCACGGGTGAATGAAGGCCGGACGACACTCTGCTATCTGGTCAGAGGCGACCGTCTGCTGGAAGCCGGTGGACAGATCAGACAGCTGGAAACCACCGTCTTGTATCAGAATCCCATACTGAAAAACTATTTTGAATCATTTCCCTCTTTATATGACACGCCCAAGGCCATTTCTCAGGTAAACTTTGAACCACGACCGGTGATTGAATCCCACATTCTGCTGGCAGGCGATTCAGCGGGCCTGATTCCACCCCTGACCGGAAACGGCATGAGCATGGCATTGAGGTCCTCCACGCTGGCCGTTCCGCTGATCTGTTCGTTCCTCGATGGAAAATCCACCCGCGAACAATTGGAGAACAGTTACCGGAAACAGTGGAAATCAACCTTTGGCACCCGTCTTGCCACCGGTCGTCTGGTTCAGTCGCTTTTCGGCGACTCCCGGCGCACGGGTCCGCTGATCACCGCAGGCAGGATGATTCCGGGACTGGCTTCCGGATTAATCCGGTTAACCCACGGCCAGCCATTCTGATAACACAATCCGTTTCCCTTCCGTCAGAATCATCACCCCTGTTTCAGGCTATTCGGTATTTACAGGCCGATGATGATTGTAACCAGACCACTGTTGATCAACGCCTGTTCACACCAGAATGTATTCAGTAGCAATCCGATTCCCATCCGTTCATTGAAAAAGAAGGTGAATTCAGCACCTCCTGCCAGTCCGATGGATGACAAACTTTTTGACTCATATGTGCTCCCGAATCCGGAAGGGTGAGGTAGCCTGGTATTGGTCCGGAGGGTTCCGGAAACAAAACCAATTCCGGCACCAGCCGACAGATGCCCGAACCTGTAGGGATACAACAGATGATACAGGTAGCTGAAATCAACATATCTTTCTACCGGATCAGTCAGAAGAATGAATTCCTCATGGTACAAAAACCTGAATTGATCAGCCGACCGCGGATTGACTCTTTTTAGCGTCAGACTGAATGAAAATCCGGTTGGTGAGCCGGAGTCATGTGCAACCCGTTCACAAACCCCGAATCCGCCTGACAGCTGAAATGAGGCAGGTGTGGTAGTGGAATCAGATCCGATTCCGGGAAAAACGGACCATGCCAGTATCAGGAATGCAAGCATAGCACCTCCCGCAGTAAAAGGATAATGTGGTATTTTGTGGTCACAAATAAAAATGGTTCCTTAATTATTAAGCAGGATTTAATAACCAGAGAACCCATGTTGCACGCCTGTCATAAGCCCTTCCATAAATTGGTGTGTAACCTTTACCCGATCCGGTCGTAAAACCAGCCAGACATCAGGAGAAAACCGTTATGAAAACCTTGCTGACCACCCTTGCTGTAGCCACAGCCGTTCTGATTGCCTTGCCTGTTCAGGCACAGGATACAGAAGCCGACCGTCTGGAAAAAAAGCTCGATAAACTCACCCGGCAACTCGAAGCACAACTCGATCGTCTCGCATCTAAACTGGAGGCACTGGCCGAAGCAGAAGAAGAAACTGAATCGGTGGATGAATCCAGTGTAGCTTTGCAGGAGCGGGCCGATGAATTGAGAGCCCGTCTGGCCGACCTGACTCTCGAAGACCCCTCTTCCGAAAAAGAAGCCGAGTTAAAGGCAATTGAGGCTGAACTCAAAGCCATTGAATCAGAGTTAAAGAAAAGCAAAATCCGCCGGAAGGTGGTGGTGGTGAACGAATCAGACCGGGATGAACAGGTAACCCGCTGGAACAACGACTCCGTTATTCAGGCCGGTGAATCCATCGATGGCAAGGTTGAAGTCATCAATGGTGATCTCACTGTTTTCGGTCAGATCAACGGAGATGCCATGGCAATCAATGGCGATGTTCATCTGAAAAACGGATCGACCGTGGATGGAAATGTCATCGCTATCAGCGGAAAAGTCATTCGTGAGGAAGGATCAAAGGTCACTGGAACCGTCAGCGAGATAGCTGGTGATGGCGCTGTCAGCATGGAAAATCACACCGGAATCGGTCCGGTACCCCCGGTTCCTCCTGTACCGCCCGTTCCTCCCATCACCCATCCGAGAAAATGGAAAAACGGTGATGCCGATCTGGGTTCTGACGGAAAGAACTGGGAATTGCGCTGGAATAACAGCCGGGCCATTGAACCGGAAGCAGGTGAGGTAACTGGTCAGGTCGCCTATAACCGCACAGACGGCTTTTACCTCGGGATCGAAAAAACAAAGGAATATTACTGGGCACAGGATAAGAAATTCAACACACATGGTTTCTTCGGATACGGATTCGGGAACCGGGATGTCCAGTACGCCGTCGGCCTTGACCGCTGGTTCAATGATGAATACCGCACCGAAATTGGTGGTAAATTCTTTGGCTACACCGCTGCAAAAGATGACTGGAAACTCACTCAGCACGAAAACTCCATCATGGCCTTTTTCGGCCGGGAAGATTTTCTCGATTGGTACCAGACCCGCGGATGGTCGGTTCATCTGAGCCAGTATTTCACCCCTGATGCACGAATCTCGGTTGCTTATGAAGGATATCGGGACCGGTCGCTGCAAAATGAAGTGAACTGGTCTTTGTTTGGCGGCGACAAACGGTTCCGCCTCAATCCGGCCATTCAGGAAGGTGAAACCCGCGCCCTGGTGATTTCAGGCGAAGTGGATAAGGTGAACAATTTTGACTCGGGCGACCGGACGGGATATTACCTCATGACCCGTTCCGAAGTGGCTGGCGGTGCCTACAAAGGTGACTTTGAATACACCCGTCACGATGCAGAAGCCCGCGGATACTTCTCCCTTTCCGATTTTGACCGTTTCGCCATCCGGTTCCGTGCCGGATCGGTGGAAGGAAATGCACCTATTCAGAAATTATACGACATCGGCGGACCCGGAAGTCTGCCTGGCTACCGCATCAATGAGTTTGGCGGAAACCGGATGCTTCTGCTCAACGTGGAAAACATGATCTCCAGCGAAGATCTGCAGGATGAATTGTTTGGCCCGCTTGAAGATCTGAACCTGATCCTCATGGCAGATGTGGGAGTTATCAATGCTGTCCCGGTTGGGGATGATGCCTGGACTGGCTTCGAATTTGACAAGCAAAATCTCCGGTCCGCACTTGGAATCGGATTTGGCTCTGATTCAGGCCACTTCCGTGCCACCGTGAACTGGCGCACCGACAAGGGCGGCGAACCGGTTCAGTTCATGCTCCGCTTTGCTCAACCGTTCTGATCGGATCGTTTCTGACTGATGAAAAGGGGCTTACGGGCCCCTTTTTTATTGGTACCAGTCCAATACAGACAAAACACCCTTCCTGAAATCAAAGCTGTTGAATCAGAAATAGGCTGAAATCCAACCTTGAACCATCCATGAAGGAAAAAAGAGGGGAAATCCGGAGGTAAACGGGAAGAAAGGCCATTTTTTACCATATCAGTCCGGTCCCAAACGGGATTGGGTTAATCAGAAGCAACTGCGTACTGTAAACAAAAAAGGGGTCCGAAGACCCCTTTTTCCAATTGGTAAGCTCACCAATCAGGCAATGGTAACCTTTTTATCGAGGTACACATCCTGAATGGCGTTCAGAAGAGCAGCGCCTTCTTTCATCGGACGCTGGAAGGCCTTCCGTCCGGAAATGAGGCCCATTCCACCGGCACGTTTGTTGATCACGGCTGTCTTAACCGCTTCAAACAGGTCATTGCTGCCCGAAGCACCACCCGAGTTGATCAGACCTGCACGGCCCATGTAACAGTTAGCCACCTGGTAGCGGGTCAGGTCGATCGGATGATCGGTGGCCAGCTCGGTGTAAATCCGCTTGTCAAACTTACCATAGGAGGAATTACCCATGTTCAGGGCCTGATATCCACCATTGTTTTCTGGCAGTTTTTGTTTGATGATATCGGCCTCGATGGTCACACCCAGATGGTTCGCCTGTCCGGTAAGGTCGGCGGAAACGTGATAATCTTTATCCTTCTTGAACTCATCATTACGGGTGTAGCACCACAGAATGGTACCCATGCCGAGTTCATGAGCGCGCTGGAAGGCTTCGGAAACTTCGATGATCTGGCGGCGGCTGTCGGTGGAACCAAAGTAAATGGTGGCTCCGATGGCAGCACAACCCATGTCAAAAGCCTGATCAACGGTGGCGAACAGGGTCTGATCGGCCAGATTCGGATACGTCAGCAGTTCATTGTGGTTGATTTTCAGAATGAAGGGAATTTTGTGAGCATACTTGCGGGCAACAGCACCCAGAACGCCCAAAGTGGAAGCAACGCCGTTACATCCGCCTTCAATGGCCAGTTTTACAATGTTTTCCGGATCGAAATAAGCAGGATTTTTTGCGAAGGAAGCACCACCAGAGTGCTCAATACCCTGATCAACCGGCAGGATTGACAGGTAACCGGTACCAGCCAGACGGCCAGTGTTAAACAGGTAGTTCAGGTTCTTCAGTACATTGATCGGACGGTCGGTCGGAATAAATACCCGGTCAACGAAGTCCTTACCCGGCAGATGAATCTGCTCTTTCGGGATCGTGGTACATTTATGGTTTAAGAGTCCATCGGCTTCTTTGCCAAGAATCTCTGCAACGTTGGTTTTCATGTAAGTCTCCTGAGTGGTTAAAGTCGCATCCCGTCAGCCGGAGTGGCCCGGGTTCAAAAACAGCTGGTAAAGATAGAAAAAAAGAGAAACCGGTACGACATTCCGGTCCGGTTTTTAATTAAACGACTATTAAAATGACAGTTTTTGGGTCATTTTTCTCCGGTTTTGGCCGATTTTCCGGCCGAATCCACTCAAAACGTGCTCTGACAGATTCGCCGGAAAACCGTACCTTTGACAATCATTGTAATAAAGGAAGCCCCATGTCCCTGACCATCCGGAAGGCGGTTCCGGCCGATGCCCCTCACATCGTTCGCCTGATAAAAGACCTTGCTTTGTATGAAAAGGATCCCGATGCAGCCGTGGTGACCGAGTCAGATATTCTTCGTGATGCCTTTTCTGACCATCCTGTCATCCACACCATCATGGCAGACTGGAATGGAGTTCCGGTCGGATTTGCCCTGTATTTCTACAATTACTCGACCTGGCAGGGCCGGAAAGGACTGTATCTGGAAGATTTATATGTCGATCCTCCCTTCAGGAAACTCGGCATCGGAAAGGGTTTGCTCATTGTCCTCGCCCGAATCGCCCGGAAACTCGGTTGCGGTCGGGTGGTCTGGCAGGTGCTCGACTGGAACACCCCATCCATCGATTTTTATGAATCCAT
Organism: Bacteroidota bacterium; assembly: GCA_013360915.1. Classification (NCBI taxonomy): domain Bacteria; kingdom Pseudomonadati; phylum Bacteroidota; species Bacteroidota bacterium. The sequence continues at coordinate 16,344 of JABWAT010000007.1, read as the reverse complement.
CGGCGCCCGTCACATGTCTGAATGGCTGACCTACCGGCTCGAAGGCGATGCCATCACGGCGCTGGCCTCTCAGAACCCCGGCATCCTGCCCGACACCGCTACCCTGCTTCCCTGAGTCAATATGGGGTAACCACCATTCGTATTTAGTATTGAGTATTTAGTATTGGGTATTCAGAATTCAGAATTCTGTATTCTGACTCCTGTCTCCTGTCTCCTTTATTTTCCCCCACCCTGCTCTGGTTCCACAAAGGTGGGACACAGGCAGAACCCACTGCCTGCACCGCAACCCGAACTCTAATAATAAGCTAATTTTAATATTTAACCCGATATTTGTATCTTTATATGGACAATGATTCCGATTTCTCATCAAAGGTCCTCTGCATGCTGATTATTAACCACCTGAAATCCGGCCCTTCAGGACATGCAATCCACGGAAAAAGACTGGTTAAGGGTAAGCTTCTACCCGCACTGGCTGTTGTTTTGCTTCTGAGTGGTTGTTCAAACCTGTCATTTCTGACCGATGATGATATTCAAGCAATCAAACCAAACACCCGGGAGCAGGTTTTCCTCTTTTTCAACAGAACGGTATCCGTACAGAAAGAACAGCCAATCACAGATAAAACGCATTTTGTCCTGACCGTTGGCCAAAACCCCCGGGATGCTTTTCGATATTTACCAGTGTTTGATTCCGGCATAAACAAACTATCCGATTACCGGTGCCGTGTGATCCGCCGGTCAAAGGAAGTGGAATCCATCAGCAAATCTGATCTTTACAAGGGAAGTACCTCAGGGGCCAGTCAGATTTCAGAATCATCGTTTCTTTTGCCGGTATTTGAAAAGGGAATCGAACCAGGCGACCTCATCGAGGTCATCTACCAGCATGAAGTCCAGTTGCCCCAATTGGGTTTTTACATCGATTTCAGTTCCTGTCCCGAAAACAGTCAGAACCTGACCTTTCAAATCAACAGCACTCCCGAAATTAATCCGCTGGTCATTACCAGAAATGCCGAATTCACGGTGACAGATGAACATCAGGATGGAATCCGAACGACCAAGTATCATCTGGACAGAATGTCAAAGCCAAAAGGGGATCCGTTCTTCTCGAAAATCAATCCATCACCAGCGATTCTGGTTTCTCCTTTCTTTAAAAAGGATGACTGGAAATCCTTTGGTGATTGGTATCTGAATTTGATCGCCTCAAAAAATCCGCAGAAGGATGAATTAAAGGGTCTTGCTGAATCACTCACAACTGGACTTTCAGATACGCTATCCCGTCTGAATGCCCTTTTCAATTATTGCCAGCGTGAAATACGTTATGAACAGGTCTACCTCAGACAGGGAGAATTTATCCCGAACTCGGTGAGTGACATCCTGAAACGGAAATATGGGGACTGCAAGGATTATTCTTTCCTCTTTTATCAGTTGGCGCAGGCAATTGACATACCGGTAAAACTGGCATTGGTCTATCGGGGAAGGGGATTTGAACATTCCAATGAAATTCCCGTCAGTCAGTTTAATCACATGATTGCCATGTACGAAGATTCAACCGGTGTTTACTGGTATGATGGCACCAACCGGATATCAATTCCGGGTCTGCCCGGTGATGATCTGATCGGACAGACAACGCTGGTCCTGCAAAACGGAGGTTCCCGGCTTCAATCTATTCATGAATCAGGTAAAAATATCCTTACCATTCATGCCACCATCCATCCTGGAAGCACCGGGGCGGAAGGTAATTACTCGGTTATTTTCGGCGGTGAATTCACCATCCTGCCTGCCTACTGGAGTCTCTTCCATAACACGGGTGATTTGAATCAATACTTTGCCCGTTGGATAAAGGAACATATTCACAGCGAAATGATGGTAAGTGATTTAAAATGGTATACGGATAAAAACACGTTCACGCTGGAATTCAAAGGAAAAACCCCTAACGCCATCAGGACCCTTGCCAACGAAAGGGTCACCACCTTAAGCCGGTTATTTAATCGGCTCCTTCCTTCTGATACAGATGGAAGCACCCGGAATAATTTCTTCTTTTACCCTTCTTATAATCGGGTCGAAGTTGAAATAAGCGGACTGTCGGAATCACCAATTAAAACAGGGTTATTGGAAATTGATCCCGGTCCATGGATCTCGAACAATCAAAAAGAACAAGCGACAAAAAAACTTCAGGAAATCAATTCCATCTTTTCAAGTCTGCACTATCTGAAGGACAACAAATGAAAACCATTGTTTTTACCATCCTGATATTCTTCTTTTTTCCTGAAAACCAGGCAGTCGCCCAGCAATTTCTCAGGGAACTTCCCTCCCTGCAGAGTACGACTGCTATCAACAGCGCACGGTTCAAATATGATGATGCAATCATTATCCTCAAGGAACAAAGTTATAAAACCGACCTTGCCGTTATTGATCATGACCGATATGGGAATAGCATTGCGGGTTTAAGCGCTGTCAGAACCACAATCAAAATAATAAAGGTGCTGACTGAAAAGGGAGTACAGGACCTTGGTACGTTCTCAGACCGCTTTTCAGATTATATGGAAATCGGACCCGAAAACGTTTACCAGATCAGAGTCCGGGTTCTTAAGCCAGACAGCACCATTTATGTGCTGAATGAAACAGATATCCGTAGGTTTAAAGAGGGCTTTACAAAAAGCAACGATGTAACCTGGAAAATCACCTACCGGATTCCAGATCTGAAAGTGAACGATATTATACAGATCGAAGTCGTCGAAACCGACCCGTTTGCAAAACTGATTGGTGGATTTTTCGTGTTCAGTGATACTTATCCGGTGCTCTATTCGAATTTGTATGTGACCATGAGAAATCGTGATTTACCCAGATTTTATTCCTTTCCCCCCGAGAAAATCGGTCATCCGGCCATCAGCCAGGTCAGCGAGAATATTGGTTCTGGCAAAACCTATTTCTGGAGTGTCAGAAACCTCAATGGTATCCATTCCGAATCATTTGATCCACCCCGACTGGATCAGGAAATCATGACCATTTTCAAGCTGACCAAGATTGATCGTACCGATAACCTGACATGGAATCATGCAGGAAATAATTTTTTCGAAGACTATATCGATTATGATGATGTCAGCCAGTCACAAATTCAAAGCCTCGGATTCAGGAGAAGACCCGAAGGAATGGATATCCGGCTCATTGATTCCCTTTATGCGGCCATCCGGAATAAATTCAGCCTGCTGCCCGATCCCGGAATATATCCCCTCAAAATTGATTACCTCTTCGAAAGAATGACTGGTGATGCCTCTGATCTGGCGTTTTTGTTTCACAAAGTCCTGAAGGAATGGGAGGTAAAGTCAGAATGTTTTTTAATGCGGAATCAGAATCAGGGAACCATTGAGGAATCTGCACCAACCCTCTCCTGGTTTAACCGGATGGGTGTTAAGGTAACCATTGACAGCACCGTGAGATATTATGATTTCGATGCAGCGGCACCATCCGTGTATCAGTTGCCGACTTATTTGGTAAAAAACCCTGTGTTGATCCTTCGAGAAGAGTACTCCGACCTCGAGAAAATTGCACCTCCGCAACCCAAGGTTCTGAGTTCCATATCCGAAAACAGGTTTATCAGCGTCGGACCCGCAACCATCCGGGATTCTACAACCCTGTCTCTGACCGGTTATTTCGCAGAGGAATTCCGCCACGAGCATTTCAGGAGGACCTCCGGAGAAATCAGCAAAGTACTCTCTGAATCCCCCTTGCTTTCTCATTATGTTCAGGACGATCTCGTTGTTAATTCTCAGCCCCTCGGCCGGCCTGTTATCCTATGGAATGCAACAGGTACATGGAAAGAAAAACCAGAGATAGTCGGAGACCAGCATATTATCAGATTGAAATCACTTGAATTAAGTTCCCTACGCGATAAACTGTTTTCTCCCATCAGATATGGTCACTTGTATTTCAACGTTCCTTTCACCCTTTCAACCACCACACAGGTGGAAATTCCCGATGGTTTTCACGTTTCCACCCAGCCCGCTTCTGTGGTCATACCCGGTCCTGATAAAATCACGTTTCATCAATATGTATCCACTCCATCACCAAACCGGATTGTTATAGAAAATACCCTGAACATCCCATCAGAATTTCTGGACATAACCCAGTATAAAGCCTTGCAGGAGTTTCTGGAAAAGGCCGTCACTACCTCTACATCAGAAATTATATTCACCAAAACAGATAAAAAGTGAAGTAGCGAAGAACCTGATTATCCGTCTTCAGAATTCAGAATTCCGCATTTTGTGTTTTGTATTCTCACTTCTGACTTCTGAATTCTGTCTCCTGTTTTCTGTGTTTTCCCCTCACCCTTCAAACCAATTCCTGTAAAGTTGCGGAACCAGAATGTCGGGTTGAGGGATCACCAATTGTTTGGTGATAAACCGGCGGAACAATACTTCCACCGATGGCTCGACCCGCCAGTATCCATCCCCCTTTTTCGTGATTTTTACGAAATAGGGCGCTTCATTGATCCTCTGGTATTTTTTCCACTTCTCCTGCAGCGATTCAATCTTATCGGCGAAACTGACCCAAAAGGGCATGAATTCATTTTCCAGGTCATACGATTGGTAAATGGCGGTTTTCATTGTGAATCTGTTATAATCTCTTTCGTTTGCGGGTATAATTCCGATCATTCTCAGATATGTCGATGGCGATTCGGGCATGACAAAGACCGTTGATATCTGCCAGCTTGTTTCAGCCAGATAATACACCTGAATGGCCGTGTCCTGATTCATTCGACAGGAAGAATAACCGGCTAACCATGTCAGATTCCCGTTCTCCATCCAGGCATATTCAACAAGATGGTATTCATTCCCTTCCACACGGATCGGAACCTTGCTGAACCGGCTTTGCATAATGGTTGCAATGACATAGCATTCCCGGGGACTATAGGTTCCGGTCAGCACGCAATCCCGGATCACACGATTATACATCTTGACTAATTGCTCATCCGTGCTGCATTCATAAAAGAGCCTTAGTTTTTCAACAGCAGCCGGATCGTCGGATTGAGGGGTATAGTTGAACTTCATTGTGTCCTCCAGAGTTGTTTATATGGTGAAGGACAAAGGACGGGCGCAGACGTTTAGCGAGTTGTTTACCGTGGCTGCAAGTGTCCTTAAATCACCACGATTGTAAATGTATTAGAAATCAGGATTCAGGTCAACTTCAGGCAGGGAAGCAGGTAGAATCAGTTGCGCAGTGAAATTTTATTAAATATATTAAGATGTTATTATATATAATTAATCTAAACTGCTGAATAAGTGAAGCCAGTAAGTCGCTGAGCAGGGAACCTTTTTCTGCCCTCATTTTACCTGATTAAAGAAAGGATGACCTATGCAAATGGATCCAATCATCACCGAAAAGATCAAACGGGATACGAAGATCAATTTTGGACTCTTCGCCCTGTTTTTTCTTTACTATGTCGGGGCGGCTGCCCTTCAAACACCCATGCTTCATTCAGTTTCAGAAATCCGGATCGGCTCCATCCCACTGGGCCTGATCACTTCTCTCGGAGTGTTCCCGGTATCCTGGATCGTCATTTTCATCTGGTTTAAGAAGGCGCTGTGAGTCATGGAAAATCATCTTTTAACCGTTGTCTTTATTGTCTTCTTTGTCTTACTCAGCATCGTCATAACCTGGTGGTCAAGTAAGCGAACCTCCACCACCACCGATTTTTATGTGGCAGGCAGGGGAATTCCCTGGATTCAGGTTGGAATTGCCATGGTGGGTAGTTACCTGTCTGCCGCCAGTTTTCTGGGGTGTGCCGGTGATATCGGTGTGTTCGGCATGGATTCCATCTGGCTGTCGGTTGGATTTTTCGGTGGGTATATGGCCTTGTTGCTACTGATAGCCGGCCCACTCAGAAATGTGGGATCCTACACGGTTGCCGGGGCCCTTCACCGCCGGTTTCCCGATGACAAGGTGAAATTGGCAGTCACCACCAGTACGCTTGTCATTTCCACTTTCTATCTGGTTCCGCAGATGATTGGTGCCGGTGTGATTTTTTACATTCTGCTGGGCTGGGATTTTGTCTACGTCACTGTGGCTCTTGGGATTCTCATGTCTGCCTATATCGTGTTCGGAGGCATGAAAAGTACGCTTTATAATCAGGTCGTCCAGGCTGTCTTCCTTTGGGTTACCATGGTGATCATCACGGTTGTTGCCTTTTTTGTGGTCGGAAACGGCTCTTTCGACTACATTTTCAATACAGCTTCCGAAGTAGTTCCCCCCATTTTTGCCGGAAAAAACCCTGAAGTAGTCTCTGCTATTACTGGTTTGCCAGCCGATCAAGCCATTCAGACTGCCAGGCAGATCATGCCTGAATCGAAGAGTGCCATTGATATTGGTGTGAAAACCGGCAGTACACTTGCCATGATCAGCACAATCATTGCTCTGGTATTTGGTACCGCGGGGCTGCCTCACATTCTCGTGATGTTTTTTACCGTTAAAAGCGCCAAAGCGGCCAAGAAAAGTGTGACCTTGTGTATCGTTGCTCTTGGTATCTTTTACCTGCTCGCCATTTTCCTTGGTTTTCTGCTTTTCCCGGCGGTCTATCCGCAATTAGTGGAATGGATTTCACAGGGACCCACCGGAGTGGGTCTTGCAAAGAACATGGCAGTGCTCGAAATCAGTGAAATGATTGGTGGGGAATGGTTGATGGCCATCGGTGCTGCAGGTGCCGTGGCAGCCATTTTATCCACTGCAGCCGGGTTGATGATTACCGTGTCCTCAGCCATCAGCCATGACATCTATAAACACTACATCAATCCGCAAGCCAATGAAAAACAGGAAATGAATATTGCAAAGGTCACCACACTCGTTATGGCGACCGTTGCCATTGTTTTGGCCATTTACCTTCGGGATCAGAACATTGCCTGGCTGGTCATGCTTGCCTTCAGTATTGCCGCCTCGGCCATTTTTCCGGCGATGCTTGCTACTTTGTGGTGGAAGGATGTTACCAGACAAGCGGTTATCGCAAGCATCTTTACCGGATTGGTTGTATCAACCATTTTTATCATTCTTCTGCTGAATGAAGTTCCCACCTTTCTTGGATTACCCACGGCAGGGGGACCGGGTGTTTTTGGGGTAACCGCCTCCTTCCTGGTTCTTTACATTACCAGCAAATTCACAACGGATACCGGGCACAAGGTCAGCGAGTACCTTTCCATTGCCCATCAGCACCACGAGGATTAGCGTTTTTAGGAACATCCGCCGGAAAATAATCCGGCGGAATGTTACCAGATCAACTCAGAAAAAGTAATAAACCGCCAGCAAAAGACGCATATTGGAGACGGCCTTGCTGTTTTCGACCTCGCCATTTTTATCGTTCGCCGGCGTACCGTAATCGGCCCGCGTGTATTCCACTTCACCAGCCAACCGGGTTTTTCCCGAATTCCAGACCACCCGCGGAGATACTCTGAAAGCCTGAGCAATGGTGGAACCACGGCCATAATACACGCCTTTGATGTTGGATTCGGCTCCCATGTTCCTTGTGTATCCGGCAAAAAGACCCCATTCGAGGTCCGTACCCGTTGAAACATCGGTCCAGGCCGACAGAACCGACAGCGGTGTGTAGGTTTCCTTTCCCGTGGTGGTATCGACCGATTGAACCGCATAGCCGCCGATCATCAGATGATCGGAAAGGTCACTGCCCACCACCACCTCGGTTTTCACCACAACCGGATCCATTTTCCATTTCGCATACCCGATTCCCGCCAATCCCTTCACTGTTTCGTTGGTGGCATGTTTGGGTGAAGAGGAGGTTTTCGATGTATACAGACGTGGTTTCAACTGCTTATAATCCACACCGGCACCCAGCAGTACATCCCCGGAAGCATATTGTATCTGCAGGTGAAGATTGGGCACCACGGCATTCCGCAGATAGGTGCCTGAAAGTCCGGCCGGACCATCACTCGTGAAATCACGCTGTGCCATCGCGGCTGCAATCCATTTAAATGAGTCCAGTTTATAGGAAAATCGTACCTGCGGATTGCGGGAAAACGGCTGAAAAGGAGCACCGGTGTTAAAGGAAACCGTTCCCGGATACATCTCGGCCACGAACATCGGATGCCAGGTCTGACCCACCAGCAGCGATGAAGCCGTCCAATCCAGTTTCACATAGGAATGACGCAGCCGGAAGCCATTCACATCAGACTCACTGTGACCAAAAAACTCCCCTTCGATGATGCCGGAGGTTTTTGCACCAAAGGCATCAGGACCGGTTATTTTTCCCAACAGTCTTGTTTGAATGGAAAGCATATTCACACTGGCCTTCGCATTGATATCCGAACCGTTTTTATCCGCATTTTCGGGTTGGGGGAATAAAAGCAGATGACCTTCCCTCAGACTGACCGTTTGTCTGGAATCATAGAAAACGTCGGTTTTCACAAATCCAGAAAAGGAAATACCAAAAGTGGGTTGTTCCTGCTGGGCAAACGCCAGTTGACTGACAACCACGATAACCATTAAAAAGACATACTTCATGACTACTCTCCAGTTAACAAGGTGAAACCGGATCCGATTCATTGAACCACAATCCGGCTCGTATTCACAAACTCTCAATCAATCTGGATTTGAACCATTTGAAAAGTGCAACCAGAATGACCTGTTGGCCGGGAATCCGCTAAAAATAGAGCATCAGGGGGTTTCTTTAAACGCTTTAGTGATATTCTAATCTCTTTGTCTGTAAAAAACCCTGACATCGGGTGACGAGCGAAGTGAAATGCTGGAAGACCGGCCCAGCCGGAAATCGGGAAGAGTGGAGGCATGTATACAGGGCCCCTCGATATCCGTCTTCGCCGGACTTTCAGCAAGACTCCCTTGGTCGAATCACTCGGGGACCGGGTCGGGCATTTCCCCGACTTTATCGGGGAGGGGCAACCCGGGGTTAAGCAGAATACAGGAACCTGGAAGGCATTTTTTTTCCGACCGTGACGGGGTCGGGGGAAAAATTCATTGGTTTCTGAGAGCCTCAACCACCGGATCCGGCACTCAGAAACCAGATAATCTAACAGTCCCTATTTCATCAACGTGAATTTACCCGTTTTCATCTGTCCGCCGGCACGGATGGTATAGAAATACACCCCGCTGGTCAGACCGGATGCGTTGAACGATACCTCCTGAGGCCCTGCTTCCTGCTCACCATTCACCAGATCGGCGATGAGCCGTCCGGTGACATCGAACACCTGAACCTGTACAGCCATCCTTGCCGGCAACTGGTACCGGATGTGTGTGGACGGATTAAACGGATTCGGATAGCTGCCCAGCAATATAAATCCGGATGGTGAAGGCCCTTCTTCCTCTGCTTCCGTCTTTGCGGTCGGAGTGGCATAGAGCTTTAAGGCCAAAGCCTCTGCCTGAAACAAGGTGGATGGCATGTTCTTAAAGTCGTTAAAAGCAGTCTTCGCCTGAGCGGAACTGCCAGCGTGTGCAGTGTAAGGCGGATTTCCCCATGGTTGATTGATCCACGTGAGCATCCAGGCCACTTTCCAAGCCCGGTTGGAAGCCTGAATCTTTTCATTCACGTTATACCACCACCACGGCCAGGAATCCGGCGAGTTGATGCGGTTACCGGTTTCTGCAAAAACCGGAATTTTTCCGTTGCTGTACGCATAGTCACTGACGGCTGTTAACTGACTTACCATCACATCAAACGATGGTCCGGAACCCGTGCCCTGATCGTACATATCCAGACCAATCACATCCACATAGGAATTTCCGGGATAGTAACTGGTATCAAACGGATAGTTGGGTGACCATGCAAAAAGGGCGTAATTGGTCCGGGCTTTCAGATAATTCACTGCATACTGGTACAGTTTTTTATAGGAGGCTGCCCCTCCGAAGGCCTTTGTGCCCCACCAGAACCAGTTGCCGTTCATTTCGTGAAAGAGACGAACCACCACAGGAATTTTCAGATCCGTATTCAGAACCGTCAGCACCTGATCAAGCTGCTGATTCAGCCAGGTGACTTCCCCGTAAGCATTGTTCCCTTCACCGATGTTGTACATGAGATACCGGTCTGCATCGGCATATTCAGACGAATTGTGGTACTTGCTGTAGATGTGAAAATCAAACGTCACCACACAACCCAACGCCTTTGCCTTGATGGCTGCTTCTTTGTGTTTGCGGCGCTCATCGGCTGATTTGTACAGATAATAGTGAAAATCCTGACCCAGCACCGCCGGATGGACTCCTGCCACTGTTTTCACATCGGAGACATCTTCATTTTCATGATTGCCTCCAGACCATGAATAGCTGTTAAAGAATTCCTGTCCGAAAAGGATATTCTTGCCATTGAAAGCAACCTTCTTCAGGTTGGCATAGAGGTTTTTGGTTTCCTGAGTGGCTTGTGCATCCACCTGAGCCATGGCTGACCCGGCCAGAAACACCATGCACATACCGATCCCTGTCAATTTGATCATCATCAGTCCTTATTATTTGAAGTGGATTGCGATTTTAAGTTGGCGGGGAATCCGCTGGCTGCCGATCAGACAGTCAGTCAGAGGGTCCGGGGGTAACCGATTCAACCGAATCGCCGTTACCAGCGTTTGCTGACAGTACAAACACAATGCCGACATTTGATGACAAGAGGTAAAACCGGTTTCACTGTCCGTTTCTGTCAGGTGCTTTGTTATTTTGATAAAATCCAGATTTTATCAGGTTGATATCACCTTTATCGGGTGTGATAAGAGTTGCGGACGCTGGCTGCTGGCGTCTGGCTGCTGGCTGCTGGCGTCTGGCTGCTGGCTGCTGGCTGCTGGCGTCTGGCTGCTGGCTGCTGGCTACTGGCTACTGGGTTCTGGTTTCTGGCTTCTGAATTCTGAATTCTGAATTCCGAATTCCGAATTCTGTCTCCTTTCCCCCAACCCCCTTCATCCCGTTTTTTAAACGGTTCAGCACGAAAACGGGATTTTTTACCGGCAATGTGATAACATTACATCATGAATGACCGGATGTCTTTCCTGTTCCCTCTGACCAGAAGCTGGCTGATCTATGCAGCCGGGGTGCTTCTGCTTTTCCTGATGTCGGTGACCAGTTCATGGGTCTATTATCTGGGTACCGATATTTCCTTTCAGTGGGAAAAACAAATCCTGACCCGGTTCCCATCGTACGGACTCTGGCTGGCACTGATTCCGTTGATTTTTGCCCTCGTCAGAAACCGGATCAACCGGTATGGGCTGACTATCAGACCGGTCCTGCACCTCGCAGCGGGCGGAGCGATTCTGGCTGTCCTTCATCGGCCGGTGGCGTCCTTCCTGTCTGCAGTGGTCACCGGTACGACGGGTGAATTTTACACCGATATCACCTCGGCTTCCTTCTTCCAGATCATGGCGTACGTGCTGGATAGCTACCTGGTGTTTCTTCTGCTGGCCGGCACCCGGCTCACCGAAACTGCCTGGCGGATGGCATCGGAAGACCGTGAACGGGCACTGAAACTCGAAAGAAACCTGGCCGACTCGCGGTTGCAGACCCTTTCCATCCAATTTCAGCCACACTTTATTTTCAATGCTCTGCAGGGACTCTCCATGCTGGTGTACAAAGATCCTTCTGCAGCCGATTCCATGATCACCACCCTCAGCGATCTGCTCAGAGCCAGCGCACGGATGGCAGAATCACCCTTCATTCCCCTGAGCGACGAGCTGGCCCTTTCAGAAAAGTATCTGACCATTCAGCAAATCCGGTTCGGATCCAGACTGTCGGTTGCAACCGATACCGATCCCGATTGTCTGTCGCTTCCCTGTCCTCCCTTTATCCTTCAGCCCCTGTTCGAAAATGCCATCAAACATGCCGTGGAACGGAATCCGGAACCCACCCGGGTTGCACTGACCATCCAACGGGAAGGAACCCGTCTGATAATCCGGATGACCAATTCCCTGCCGCCCAAATTCACCGAAAGCAGTGGCGGAACCGGATTGTCACTCATCAGGGAACGGCTGAACCTGCTGTACCCGGGCACAGCTCAACTGAACAGTCAGCGGTTGGATAGTCAATTCCTCATTGAATTGACCCTGCCGCTTCCCGAAGGAAACCACCCATGATTTCGGCCGTGATCATTGAGGATGAACCCCTTGCCGCCGAAAAACTGGCCTTTCTTCTGAAAGATTTCCCGGGAATCCGGATCGACGGACAGTTCGCAGAGGCCGGAACGGCTCTGACCTGGCTCACCACGCACACTCCTGATCTCATTTTCCTGGATATCCAACTGCCCGGACTTTCCGGAATGGAACTGGCACGTGCACTGCCCGATCCATCGCCGGCCATCATCTTTACCACGGCCTTTGATTCTTATGCCATCGATGCGTTCGATGTGAATGCAGTGGGTTACCTGCTGAAACCCTTCGACCGGAACCGTCTGATTGCTGTGGTGCTGAAAGCACTTAAGAAAATCCGGCCAACTGCCTCCCCGGCTGACCGCGATGTGTATCCGGTGAAATCGGGCGGAAAAATCCGCCTCATCCCGCTGAAGGAGTTGCTGTGGATTCAATCCGACCATAACGATGTGAAAATTGGCACCACAGGCGATATTCTGAGCCAGCGATCCACCCTGACCGCCATGGAAGAGGCGCTGCCAGCCACCGAGTACGTGCGTGTCCATAAAAGCTTCATCATCCGGAAGGATGCCCTGAAAGAAATCGAACCCCTTCCCAACGGTGAATTCATCCTGACCCTTTCCACCGGAAAGAAAATCCCCACCGGCCGCACCTACCGGTCTGCCCTGACCGGACTGCCCGGCATCCCCGATTAACCACGGGTCGTCACCGGAACCCACCCATTCATCCCGCCCCCTCCTCAGACCTGCCCGTCCTGCCAACATCTTTGGTAAAAAACGGAGGCTTCTCATGATTATTTTTATGTTACTGCTCCTGCAAACTCCCTTATTCACTCCCATCACCGATTCACCGGTCACCACCATGGGCGGCGATTCCCGGTCGGTAAACTGGTTCGACTTTGATCAGGATCAGGATCTGGATCTGTTCATCTCCAACGGTAAGGAAGGCGGAGAAAACAACTTCTTCTATCTGAACAACGGAGACGGAACGTTTACGTTTCTGGATTCACTCGTCATCTGCAAGGATGGTTCACCGTCGGATGGCGCAACGGTGGGCGACATCAACAACGACGGATATCCCGATCTGTTCGTATCCACCTGGTATGGAGTGAAAAATTTTCTTTACCTGAACGATCAGGGTAAACGCTTTATTCAGATGGATGACTCCCCTGCCATGACCGATCTCTCCTATGCCGAAACAGGCACCTTCGGCGATGTGAACCGCGATGGATGGCTGGATCTGTACGTGACGATCAGCGCCGGCTCCCTGCGGAATTTATTCTACCTGAATGATGGAACCGGCGGTCTGGTGAAACAATCCACCACCGGCGTGATCAACCCGCGATTGCCTTCCCGGTATGCCGACTTTGCCGACCTGAACGGAGATGGCTGGCAGGATCTGATTGTCACCAACGAAAACAATCAGCCCGAAAATCTCTTTCTGAACGGACCTGCCGGATTCACCTCCTCAGCCCCGGCTTCCCTGACCAGTCTGAAGGGAAATACCGCAAGCGGATCCATTGAGGATGTGGATAATGATGGCGACTTCGATCTGATTCTGGCCAATTACAACAGCGAACGGAATCACCTGCTGATCAACGATGGAAACCTCGGCTGGACCAAAATGGCAACCGCACCCTGGACCACCGACCCGGCCAATTCCTTCGGAACCGCACCCGGCGATGTGGATAATGACGGCGACCTCGATCTGCTCATCACCAATGCCTTTTCTGCCAACGGATCCCGGCTGGTCAACTATCTCTACCTGAATGATGGTCTTGGTAACTTCACCCGCTCAGAAACCGGACTCCCTGCCGATTCAGGATGGGTCTATGGCGCCGCCTTTGCCGATTATGATCTGGATGGCGATCTCGATGTCGCTATGGCCGGTTGTTTCGATAAAACCGAGAATAACCGGTTGTACCTGAATAACGGAAACCCGAATCACTGGATTCAGTTGAACCTGACAGGGATACAGAGCAACCGCTCGGGAATCGGAGCCATCGTTCACCTGTATTCGCAAACCAACGGAAAACCCCTCCATCAGACACGGCGTCTGGCCGGACAGTCGGGGTACTCGGGACAAACCTTGCGCATTCATGCCGGACTTGGGGATGCCACGGTTATTGACTCACTGGTAATTTTCTGGCCATCGGGAATCAGACAGACATTGATTCAGGTGCAGGCCGATCAGCTTCTGAACGTGACGGAATCCTCCACGCCACTCTCCATTCCGGTTGATCAACCCGAAAAATCTTTCCGGATTAACCATATCTACCCGAATCCCTTTAACCCGGAAGCCACCATGGAATTTACCGTGAATCAATTCATGCCGGGAAACGCCCTGTTGGTGGCTGTGTTCGACATGGCCGGTCGTCTGGTCCTTTCCGAACAGATTCCCGTATCAAAACCCGGTCTACATTCCTGGACCCTGGTTGCAGGCTCCTTCAGTTCAGGACATTATCTGATACGCCTGTCTTCCGGATCCCGTTTCGATGCCCGGCGGATTACCCTGGTTAAATGACGAAAGTCCTGAATAAGACCTGTGCGATTTTGCGATGAAGGGTGTCTGGTTTTTTTCTGACATGCAGTTCCTGCCTATATTCAGGAAATAAAGCCGATTGAAAGAAGAGGGAAGAAGGATGGGAAACAGACGGGGACGTGGCGCACAGGCTATCAACTGGTTTTTGAAAATCCTCTTTATTCCGTTGGTTTTTTTCTCATCTGTTCAGTGCAATGTCATCTGGACCTCGCCCAAGCGGTATCATCCGGATCCTCTCACCCTGCAGCCACCCATCATGTCACTGGATGAATACACATCAAGTGGTCTGATCAATACGCACACAAGACCTTACCTGTACGTGGTGGAAAAAAACAAAGGGGCCGTCCTCGTATTCGGTGCCGAACACACCAACGATCCGGATGACAATCAATTTCAACAGATGCAGAAGCAGTGGAAGGAATTCCGACCCACCATTGCAATGGTTGAAGGGCGTTTGGGGTTTTTATTTTCCTGGATGCAGGATCCCGTGGAAGAATTGGGTGAAGGCGGATTCACAGCCAAAATGGCCAGATCGGATGGAATTGAATTGTATTCGTGGGAACCGGGTCGCGAGGCAGAGGTTGAATTTCTTCTGGGTGAGTATGATGCCGCTCTGGTCGCTGCATTTTTTTGCCTGCGTCCGTATCTGAACCGGCATGCCGATCTGACCAAAGAGGAACAGGACCAGATCATGAGCAATTTCATTGCAGAAAGAACCACTCATCCTGCTATTAAAGGATCACTCACCTCACTGTCTCAACTGGATAGTATCTGGAACAAGGTGAATCCGGAGGGGGAAAACTGGAGAACGTACCAACATCCGCAGAATGGATGGCCGAAAGGTCCGCTCAATGACATGTTCGGAGCAACCAATCTGTTCAGAGACAGTCACATGTGCCGGTCCATTATTGAGTTGGTCAACCGGGGAGAGCGGGTTTTTATCAGCATGGGATCCAGTCATGCCCCGAGAATTGAAAAAACCCTGAAGGAAATGCTCAAATAAATTGTCTTGAACCCAAGACTTTCTCACAGAACAGACATTAAAATTAACCATGATAACGACGATCTGATAATTGGATCAGATATTGGATAAAAACGACCGTCCTGAAAAATAGTAACAGTCAAGAGAGTTAACCGCAAACAATAAAAGAAAGGATCCGTCATGGCTGCACCAGCAAAAAATCCGTTCACCTGGGTGGAAATCTACGTGGATGATATGAACCGCGCAAAAGCATTTTACGAATCGGTTCTCAAGGTTTCACTGATCGATATGCAGATGCCCGAAGAATTCGGTCAGATGGTCAGTTTTCCCTGGGCTGAAGGAAAAGAAAACATCAGTGGTGCGCTGGTGAAAATGGACTCGATGAAACCAGGAACCGGCGGCACAATGGTTTATTTCACCTGCGATGACTGTGCCGTTGAAGAAGGGCGGGTGAAAGCAGCCGGCGGCGAGGTTCTTCAGCCCAAAATGTCGCTGGGTGAGCATGGCTTCTGTTCCATCGTCCAGGATACCGAAGGCAACACCATCGGACTGCATTCCCGGGCGTGAAAAAAACCCGGACCCTGAGGGTCTTGCATAAACCGGACCCTGAGGTTCTCGAAGGGTCCGGAAGGAAATGCCTTCTGTTCCAGTGCCTTCTGTTCCGGTGGCTTCGAGAACCTCAGCCACCGGAAAAACCCGGACCCTGAGGTTCTCGAAGGGTCCGGTAGAAAAAACTTGTACGTACGGTGCTTTCGA